>NZ_JAMJFM010000049.1:0-71164 GCF_023544705.1 Streptomyces sp. MCA2 | reverse complement strand
CTCCCCACCGGCAGCCGTCCGTTGTGTCGCACGAGCCACGTCCGGTAGGCCTCGCTCGCCCAGGCGGTCTCCATGTACGAGGCGGTCAGATCGGCGAACAGGTCGTCGGACGAGGCGGCCAGGGTGTCGTCCTGGCGGCAGGCCATGAAGAGGCGGACGGCCAGCGGGTCGCCGTACAGGGGGCGGATCGCCATGCCGTGCCGGGGGCGGGCGGTCGGCTGGCAGGGGGTGACCACCTCGCCGGCCGTGACGAGGTCCACGGTGGTGAGGTAGTCGCCGTGCACGACTCGGGGGTTGATACCGGCCGCGGTCCAGATGCGGCGCAGTCCCGCCCATTCACCGTCCACGGTCGGGTCGACCATCCACTGGTCGCCGGCGAGGTCCGCCACTCTGATGACCGTCCTGGCGGCCGCGGGATGGGTGTCCGCCACGGCGATGAACTGCGGTTCCCTGGAGATGAGTTCGTGCTCCACCAGGCCCTCGGGGACCCGTAGGGGTGCGCCCTCGACCTCGTGGACGAAGGCGGCGTCGAGCTGTCCCGTCGCGACCATGTGGAGCAGCGCGTTGGCGGACACATCGGTTCTTATCGTGGTGTCGGTCTCCGGCAGCCGGCGCCGGAGCCGGCGCAGCCATCCGGCGACGGCAGGGCTGTTGGTGCTGCCGATGTGCAGCCGTGCGCCCTGGTCGCGGTGCGAGGCCGACGCGACCTCGTCAATAAGTGCCCGCATTTCGGCCACTATCGGCCGGGCCCGGCACAGGACAGAATGCCCCAGTGGCGTGGGCCGGCTGCCGGTCGGCTCACGGAAGAAGAGCTGGCCGCCAAGGGCCTTCTCGATGCGGTGCAGCTGGGTCGTCAGGGAAGGCTGGGTCATGCCGAGCTGCCGGGCCGCCTTGCGTACGCTGCCGGAGTCCGCGATGGCGCACAATGCGCGAAGATGCCTTACCTCGAGCTCCACGTCCGGAGCATAACGACGTAGGCATACGTCACACCAGACTCTCAAACCTGTCGGAACGCGCTCTTTTTTCCGGGGTATTGGCTGGTGCTATCGCCACCTGGCATCTCTGTCTTCCGGGTGAACTCCGTCCAGACTCAACGGCACCAAGAAATCCGCAGGGCCCCGGTCGCCGCCCCACACGGCGACCGTACGGCCCTCGGAAATAAAGGAGCCCCCACATGAGATCTCCCAAGACGGCGCTGTCGGCGGCGCTCGGTCTGGGCCTCGTCGCCGCGCTCGCAGCCGCGGCGCCGGTTTCGGCAGCCTCCCCCTCCTCCCCCGCCAACTCCCCCCGCAGCAGCTCCGCTTCGATCGCGGCCTATAACGGCTCGGCGGCCGAGAAGGCCGACACCAAGGCATTCTTCGAGGCCGTACTGAAGTCGGCCAAGGCCAAGATGAAGGCCCACCCGGACGCCGCCTCGGTGACCGTCACCTATGACGCCAGCGCGGCCCCGACGTTCGCGAACCAGATAGCCCAGAGCGCGTCGATCTGGAACAGCGCCGTCTCGAACGTGAAGCTCCAGGAAGGCAGCGGCGGCGACTTCCAGTACCGCGAGGGCAATGACGCGCGCGGCTCGTACGCCAGCACCGACGGTCACGGGAAGGGCTATGTCTTCCTGGACTACGCGCAGAACCAGGAGTACAACTCCACCCGCGTGACCGCGCACGAGACCGGCCATGTGCTGGGTCTGCCGGACCACTACGAGGGCCCGTGCAGCGAGCTGATGTCCGGCGGCGGCCCCGGTACGTCCTGCCAGAACGCCCAGCCGGACGCGAACGAGCGCGCCCAGGTGAACCAGCTCTGGGCCAACGGCCTGGCGGGCGTCCACTTCGGCAAGGCCTCCTGACGTACCCCACAGGCCTGGTCACCTCACAGGCCCTGTGACGTCACGAAGTTCGGCGGTGGCCGGCGGATCCGACCGTGCTCACGGTGGTCGGAGCCGCGCAACGGCCGGGGGCTGTCGAGAGCCGGGACCTGGCGGCCGGCGCTCGTACCCCACCAGCCCTCGCACCTCCTGCACCGCCCGTGCGGTGGGGCTCCCCCGGGAGCCCCACCGCTTTCGTCTGCCCATGGGGCCGCGCGGCGCGAGTCAGCCCCAGAGCGCCTGCCCGGCGGCCACGCCGGCGAAGGCCGCCGCCAGTCCGGCCAGCACGGTCCCCACGACATTGGCCGCCGCACTCCCCCGTGCCCGGTCCGCGGCCAGCCGGAGCGTCTCGTAGGAGAAGGTCGAATACGTCGTCAGGGCACCGCACAGGCCCGTGCCGATCAGCAGCTGGAGGTGCGAGGAGGCGGCGCCGACGGTGGCGGCGCCGGTCAGCAGGCCGAGGACCAGGGAGCCGACGACATTGACGGTGAAGGTCCCCCAGGGGAAGAGCGCGTCGTGCCGGGACTGCACATAGCGGTCGGTGAGGAAGCGCAGCGGCGCCCCGACCATGGCACCGGCCGCCACCAGCAGCCAGTTCACCCGCGCCCGCCCTCACCGGGGCCCGTGCCGTCCGTGCGCCGGTAGGAGAGCGTCTCGCACGGGTCGAGCGTCACCAGCCCGCCGTCCGCGAGGAGTTCCTCCAGCCGCGGCAGGAAGCCCCGTACCCGCTCCTCCGTGTCGACGACGACGATCGCCACCGGCAGCTCCTCGCTCAGGGACAGCAGGCGCTGGGTGTGGACGATGCCCGAGGAGCCGAAGCCCTCGACGCCCCGGAAGACGCTGGCCCCGGCCAGGCCCGCGTCGTACGCGCGGTGCACGATCTCCGCGTAGAGCGGCTTGTGGTGCCACACGTCCTCTTCGCCGACGAGGACCGTGAGCCGTAGCGCCGGGGTGCCGCCCGGGTGTGCCGTGCCGTGTGTCATGCCGTCCGCCGCCTCAGTTGGAGAAGTGCACGGGTGCCGGTCACCGCGGCCCCTACGGCCGCGAGCGCGGCGAGCACGGTGCCCGCCAGGTAGGCCAGGGCCTCGGCCGGACGGCCGGCGCCGACCAGCCGCTGGATGTCGACGGCGTAGGTGGAGAAGGTGGTGAAGCCGCCGAGGATGCCGGTGCCGAGGAAGGGGCGCACCAGCCGGTGGGCCGGCCGGACCTCGGTGATCACGACCATCAGGATGCCCATCAGCGCACAGCCGACGGCGTTGACGGTCAGGGTCGTCCAGGGGAAGGCGCCGTTCCCGGTGGGCCACAGGAGCGCGGCGCCGTAACGGGCCAGGGCGCCGATCGCGCCGCCCACGGCCACCACGCCGATCACCGGCCACTGCCCCTGCCAGGGCGCCGCCCGGCGGCCTCGCTCGTCCATGTGTCTCCCGAGATCATCGCCGTCTTCAGGCTAACCCTGAGCGTTTGACACCGCTAAACATGGGATGTTCCCATCACCGGTGGAATGGGCCGATGGAAACACTCCGGACGAAGGCTTCCGGAGGCTTCCGCGAAGAGGGAGGACGGCGTCGATGCCGCTGCGCAGCACCGCCCGCACCAGCCTGGTCGATCTGGTCATCGAGCAGATGGAGCGGCTGATCGCCGAGGGCGAGTGGAAGGTCGGGGCGAAGATCCCCGCCGAGCCCGTGCTGGTGGAGCAGCTCGACGTCGGGCGCAACACGGTCCGCGAGGCGGTCCGCGCACTGGTACACACCGGGATGCTGGAACCGCGGCAGGGCGACGGGACCTATGTCCGCGCCAACAGCGATTTCGGCGCGGCCGTACAGCGGCGGCTGCGGCGGGCCGAGAACCTGGAGGCGTACGAGGTGCGCGCCTGCCTGGAGCGGGATGCCGCGCGCCATGCCGCCGAGCGCCGGACCGACGAGGACCTCGCCGCGCTGCGCGGCGCGCTGGCCGAGCGTGGGCGGGCCTGGGAGAGCGGCGATGTGGCCGCCTTCATCGACGCGGACATGCGCTTCCACCGCACGGTGGCGGCCGCCGCGCACAACAGCGTGCTGGCCGAGCTGTACGAGCACCTCAGCGACGCACTGCGCGGCACGCTGGAGGCCGTGCTCGGCACCCCGCTGCCCGAGGCGCTGCGCCATCAGCTCGATGAGCACACCGCCATCGTCGACGCCATCGAGGCACGGGACGCCGACGCCGCCGAACGGGCCGCACTGGCGCACCTCACGGAGGCGATGAACGCCCTGCGCGAGCCGCCCGCGAAGGACCGGGACGACCGGGGTCGCACCCGCACCCCCACCCGCACCACCCACCACGGAGACGACGCGCATGCGTGACGCAGGAGGACCGGCAGCCGTGGCGGACGCAGGAGGACCGGCGGCCGTGGCGGACGAGCCCGCCGCCGGCATACCCGAAGGTCCCGGGGCGGCGGCGCCCGGTACCGGCATACCCGAGGGGCCGGTCGCCGCGGCGGCCGCACCCGCCGGAGCCTCCCGCGGCGTCACCGGGCGCCGCGCCCTGTACCTCGGCCTCGGCGTCGTCCTGCTGGCCCTGAATCTGCGCCCGGCCCTGGTCGCCGTCTCCCCGCTCGTCGGCACCATCCGCCACGACAGCGGGATGTCGGCCGCCGCCACCAGCCTGCTCACCGCGCTGCCGCTGCTCTGCTTCGGCCTGCTGGCACCGGTCGCGCCGCGGCTGGGACGGCGGCTGGGCATGGAGCGGTCGCTGCTCGGCACGATGGCGCTGATCTGCGCCGGCACCGCGCTGCGGCTGCTGGACTCGGTCGTGGCGCTGTTCGCCGGAACGGTCGTGATCGGCGCGGGGATCGCCGTCGCCAATGTGCTGCTGCCCGGCCTGATCAAGCGGGACTTCCCGGCCAGGGCCGGGCTGATGACCGGCCTGTACTCGATGTCACTGTTCGGCGGCGCCGCGCTCGCGGCCGGGGTCACCGTTCCCTTCCAGCAGGCCGCCGGCCTGAACTGGCGTGCCACGCTGGCCTGCTGGGGCGCCCTCGCGGCGCTGGCGCTGGTCTGCTGGCTGCCGCAGATCCGTACCCGTACGCGGGTGCCGGCGGCCGCCGCCCGCGCGGCGGCACACCCCGTACGCGGGCTGTGGCGCGATCCGCTGGCCTGGCAGGTCACCGGCTATATGGGCTTGCAGTCGCTGAGTTACTACGCGGCCGCCGCCTGGCTGCCGACGATGCTCACGGACGCCGGTCTGAGTGCGGGCGACGCCGGCTGGATGCTCTCCTTCTCCTCGCTGCTGGGCATCACGGGTTCGTTCCTCGCGCCGGTGCTCGTCGGCCGCCGGCTGCGGGCCGGTGTCCTGGCCACCGTCGGGGCGCTGCTGTGCGCGGCCGGTTTCACGGGGGTGCTCATCGCACCGGCCGCCGGCACTTATCTGTGGATGGTGCTGCTGGGCCTGGGCCAGGGCGCGGCGATCAGCCTCGCGCTGCTGTTCATCGTGCAGCGTGCACCGGACGCCCGGCACGCCGCCCAACTCTCCAGCATGGCGCAGTGCTTCGGCTACGTCCTGGCCGCCACCGGCCCGGCCGTCCTGGGCGCCGTGCACGATCTCTCCGGCAGCTGGACGGTTCCGCTCGCGGTCCTGCTGGCGCTGCTGCTGCCGCAGATCGCGGCGGGGTGGTGCGCGGCCCGGCCGCGGCAGGTGGCGGGTCGGTAGCGGGGTCCGGCGGCTCCGCGTGAAGCGGGGAGCGGGGCCCGGGTCCGGCGGCTCCTCGTGAAGCGGGAAGCGGGGAACCGCCGGACCCGCGCCGGACTTCCTCCAGCGGCGGGGCGGGCATCCGGCGGGCGCCCCTCCCGAGGGTCATGCCGGGACGGGCTCCGCTACGGGGTGGGACCGGCCGATGTTCCGGGCCAGCAGCTCGGTGGCCTCCTTGACCCCGATCTCGCCGCCGCTGTCCCCGGCGGCCGGCAGCCGTCCGTCCGCGTACTTCAGCTCGGCCATCGCGGTCTCCATCGCGCGGTGCGCGGCGAACAGACAGGGGGTGCTGTAGATGGCCACATCGATGCCCAGCGCGGTCAGTTCGGTCAGCGAGAGCCGCGGCGACTTCCCGCCCGCGATCTGGTTGAACAGCAGCGGCTTGGCGCCGGTGACCTGCCGGATGCGGCGGATCCGGTCGACGCTGCGCACCCCGTCGACCAGCACCACGTCCGCGTCGGTCTCGGCCAGCGCCGCCGCCCGCCGCAGGATGTCGTCCTCCTCCGTGGCGTCCGTACGGGCCACGACGAGCAGATCGCCACGGGCGGCCAGCACCAGATTCAGCTTCTCCAGATACTCCTCCAGCGGCAGCAGCAGCTTGCCGTCCGCGTGACCGCAGCGGCGCGGCCGCTTCTGGTCCTCCAGGATCACCCCGCTCGCGCCGCTGCGCTCCAGACGCCGCACCACATGACAGGCCACCTCGGGGTCGACATAGCCGTCGTCGATGTCCACCAGCAGATGGTGGCCCGGGAACGCGCCGCGCAGCCGCTCCACGAAGGCGGCCATGTCGGGCCAGGCGATGAATCCGATGTCCGGGAGTCCGTAGTACGACGCGGCGAAGCCGAAGCCGGACACGAAGAAGCCGTTGTAGTGCGCGGCGGCGATCGAGGCCGAGTGCATGTCGTGGACGCCGATCAGCGGCGTCGTCCCCTCGGCCGCGATCTCGTCACGCAGTGCTTGTCCGTACCGCAATGTGCTCTCCTCACAGAACCGGCGGGGACCGCGGTCCGGCGTCCGGGGCGCGCCCGGGAGCACGCTGAAGATCCCGGCGCCGCGGCCACCCGGCCGCTGGGGAACTGGTCACGGCATATTTATCCGGCGTATCGGGAAAATGCCTTTAACACGCCATGACCTTCCATGACTTTCTCTTTGCCGCGTCCCGCTGTCGGCACCGACGGCGCGCGGACCCGCCCCCGAGGACCGGCCCCGCGGGCAGTCCCTAGAGCCAGCCGTTCCGCTTGAAGCCTCGGTGGATCACCCAGCAGAGGGCCACGATCACCGTCATCACCAGCGGATAGCCGAACGTCCAGTGCCTTTCCGGCATGTAGTCGAAGTTCATGCCGTACACGCCGCAGGCCATGGTCGGCACGGCCAGGATCGCGACCCAGGCACTGATCCGGCGCATGTCCTCGTTCTGGGCGACGGTGACCTGGGCGAGATGGGCCTGAAGTATGGAGTTGAGGAGTTCGTCGAAGGCGGTGATCTGCTCGGTGACCCGGTCGAGGTGGTCGGCGACGTCCCGGAAGTACGTCTTGATACGGGGGTCGACCTGCGCCATCGGCTGGGTGGCCAGCTCCTGCATCGGCCGGTCCAACGGGGCCACCGCGCGCTTGAGTTCCAGCAGCTCACGCTTGAGCTGGTAGATCCGGCCCGCCCCGCCGCTGCCGCGCACGGAGAAGACCTCGCTCTCGACGTCGTCGATATCGACCGAGACGGCGGCGGTGACATCGAGGTAGTCGTCCACGACCAGGTCGGCGACGGCGTGCAGCACGGAGGACGGCCCGAGGGCCAACTGCTCGGGCACGGATTCCAGTTGCTCACGGAGCGGGCCCAGCGAGCCGTGTCCGCCGTGCCGTACCGTGATCACGAAGTCGGTGCCGGTGAAGACCATGATCTCACCGGTCTCCACGACCTCGCTGGTGTCGGTGAGCCGGTCGTGATCGACATAGCGGACCGTCTTGAAGACGGTGAACAGCGAGTCGTCGTAGCGCTCCAGTTTGGGCCGCTGGTGGGCGTGGACCGCGTCCTCGACGGCGAGCGGATGCAGCCCGAACAACTCGACAATTCCGGCGAATTCCTTCTCGGACGGCTCATGCAGCCCGATCCAGACAAATCCACTGCCGGATTCCCGGACCCGGCGGATCGCCACATCGGCCGGGTGATTGCCGTCCTGCCGCACGCCGTCCACGTACACCGCGCAGTTCACCACGGCGGTGCCGAGCGGCGAGCGCGCCGGGTGGCTGAGGTCGACCCCCCGGGTGCGCGGCTGCGGCAGCCGGACGGCCTTGCGGAGATTGCTGATCATCGACACCCGGCCAGTATGGCCCGCGGGGGGTCGTGAACGGTACGGCAAAGGGGCCGTTTTTACGCAGCGGCGCGGAGTGGGAACGCTCGGTTGCCGAACGCCTGCCGGCGTCGGGCGGAGCCCCGGCACCGGGTCGTCCGCCCCGGTGCCGGGCCGCCGCTCCGCCCCGCTCCGTACAACAAGGCCTGGGGGTACGGGCCTTCGGGAGACGGGTACGGGCCTTCAGGAGACCAGGGCCGGCTGCCGCTGTTCCGGACCCGCGCCGCCCTCCGGTGCCGCCGGCTCCGCCGCCTCCTGGGCGCGGATCCGCCGCGGCAGCAGGAACAGCAGGCCGAAGACGAGGACCAGGCCGCCGCAGATCCACCACAGGGCGTGGGTGGTGGCGTCGACGAAGGAGGCCCGCAGCGCGTCCGCGGCCCCGGCGCCTGCACCTGCGCCGCCCGGCTGTCCCGTATCGCCGACGACCCCGAAGAAGGCCACCGACGACAGGCCGAGGCCCAGCGCCATCCCCAGCTGGCCGGTGGTGTTGAAGATGCCCGAGGCCGAGCCGGAGTGCTCGGCCGGCACCTCGGAGATCACCGTGTCGGTGATCGGGGCGACGATGAGCCCCATCCCGGCGCCCATCAGGAGCATCGCCGGAGCCAGCTGCCAGGACTCCAGCGCCGTGCCGTAGCGCCCGGCCTCCCAGAGGTAGACCAGCGCACCGGACAGCATGATCAGCGCACCGGCCTGGAGGACCTTGCGGCCGAAGCGCGGCACCAGCCGCTGCACGGACACCCCGGCCGCGGTGGAGCAGGCGAGCGAGAACGGCACCCCGGTCAGCCCGGCATGCAGCGGGCCCCAGCCCAGCCCCAGTTGCATATGGAGCGTCCAGACCAGGAAGAAGAGGCCGCTGACGACGCCGAAGGCCAGCTGGACGCCGGCGCCGGCCGCGAAGGTCCTGACCTTGAAGAGCGGGAGTTCGACGAGGGGTGAGCCGTCCTTGCGGGCCTTGGCGCGCTCGTAGCGGACGAACACCGCCAGGACGAGCGGGCTCGCGGCCATCGAGACGAAGCCCCACAGCGGCCAGCCGGACTCCCGTCCCTGGGTGAGCGGGTAGAGCAGCATCAGCAGGCCCGCGGTGGCCAGCGCGGTGCCGATCAGGTCGACGCGCAGGGCACGCGGGGCCCTGGACTCGGTGAGGAACCGGCGGCCGAGCAGGATGCCGGCGATCCCGACCGGCAGATTGATCAGGAAGATCGGGCGCCATTCCAGACCGAAGAGGTTGCCCTCGGTGAGCAGGGCGCCGATCAGCGGGCCGCAGACCGCGCCGAGGCCGATCACCGCGCCGAACATCCCGAAGACCTTGCCGCGCTCATGCGCCGGAAAGGTGACGTGGATGATCGCCAGCACCTGCGGCACCATCAGTGCGGCCATCGCGCCCTGGAGCACCCGCGCGCCGACCAGCATCCCCGGGCCCGCCGCGAAACCGCACAGGGCGGAGGCGAGGGTGAAGCCGCCCATGCCGAGCAGGAACAGCTTCTTGCGGCCGTGGATGTCGCCGAGCCGGCCGCCGGTGATCAGGCCGAGGGCGAAGGCGAGGGCGTAGCCGGCGGTGACCCACTGCACGGCACTGAAGGTCGCGCCGGTGTCCCGCTGGATGCTCGGGATCGCGATATTGACGATGGTCGCGTCGACCAGGTCCATGAAGGCGGCCGTCAGGACGACGGCGAGCGCGATCCGGCGTCTGCGGCCGGCCGCTCGCGCGGCCGCGGCGGCCGTCTCGGGGGCGGCGGGGACGGACGTGGTCATGACGTTCTCCAGGGGAACCGTGCGGAAGGGAGCGGAAGCCGGTGCCGCAGCCGTACGTGCCGCGGAGGCCGGAGCCGATGCCGCCGGGCGGTGGCCGGCCGTCGGCGTCCTCGACACTAGGCGGGATATAGGACAGCTCCGGTCCTACAGGGACCGGCATCATCGGTCCCATGAGTGAGACATCGGCGCGACTGCTGAATCTGCTGTCCCTGCTCCAGACCCCGCGCGAATGGCCGGGCAGCGAGCTGGCCGGGCGGCTGGGGGTCACCTCCCGGACGATCCGCCGCGATATCGAGCGGCTGCGCGAGCTGGGCTATCCCGTGCACGCCACGATGGGCGCGGAGGGCGGCTACCGGCTGGCCGCGGGCACCGCCATGCCGCCGCTGCTGCTGGACGACGAGGAGGCGGTGGCCATCGCGGTCGGCCTGCGCTCGGCCGCGGGCCACACCATCGAGGGCATCGAGGAGGCGTCCGTACGGGCGCTGGCCAAGCTCGAACAGGTCCTGCCGGCCCGGCTGCGGCGACGGGTGGGCACGCTCGGCACGGCCACCGTCCCGATGCCGGCCGGCGGCGGCCCGACCGTCGATCCGGAGCATCTGACGGTGCTCGCCGCGGCCATCACCAACCACGAGCGGCTGCGCTTTCGCTACCGGGCGGGCGCAGGCAGGCACAGCAGGCGCCTGGTGGAGCCGCACCGCCTGGTCGCCTCGGGGCGCCGCTGGTATCTCGTGGCGTACGACA
Source organism: Streptomyces sp. MCA2 (assembly GCF_023544705.1). Classification (NCBI taxonomy): domain Bacteria; kingdom Bacillati; phylum Actinomycetota; class Actinomycetes; order Kitasatosporales; family Streptomycetaceae; genus Streptomyces; species Streptomyces sp. MCA2. The sequence continues at coordinate 60,746 of NZ_JAMJFM010000049.1, read as the reverse complement.
ACGACCGCGAGGACTGGCGGATCTTCCGGGTGGACCGGCTGAGCGAGCCGTTCCCCACCGGCGTACGGACCCCGCCGCGCGAGCTGCCCGCCGCCGACGCGGGCGCCTATGTCCGGGAGCGGATGCAGGGGATGAGCGCGTCCCACCGGGCGGTGGCGACCGTGTGGGCACCGGCCGAGGAGGTGACCGCCCGGCTGGGCGGCCCGGCGGCGGGCGAGGTCGTCGCGGTCGGCGAGGCGTCCTGCCGCTGGCACAGCACCGCCGACTCGCTGGAGTGGCTGGCGCTCCGGCTGGCCCTGCTGGGGTGCGAGTTCACCGTCCACGAACCGCCGGAGCTGGCCGCGTACCTGCGGGCGATGGGCGGCCGGGTGAGCCGTGCGGCGGGGGCGGCGGAGGCGGCGGAGGTCGGTGGCGCGGAGGGCGGGCAGGCGGAAGGGACACGGTGACGCAACCGAAGGAATACCCTAGGGGGGTATATGGTTCACTCGGGTAACGCGCACCCGCAGCACACCGAGGAGCAGGCATGACCACCGCGGTCGAAGAGCACGGCGTCGAATTGGAGATCGGCGGGATGACGTGCGCCTCGTGCGCCGCCCGCATCGAGAAGAAGCTCAATCGCATGGAGGGGGTCACCGCCACCGTCAACTACGCCACCGAGAAGGCCAAGGTGACCGTCGCGGCGGGCAGCGGCGTGGCGGCCGCCGACCTGATCGCCACCGTGGAGCGGACCGGCTACACCGCGGTCCTCCCGGAGCCGCCCGCCGCGGCGCCGGAGGCCGACGGGCCCACGGGCGGCGAAAGCCGGGGCGGGACGGACGGCCGGGCCGACGGCGACGGGCCCGCCCCGCTCCGCCGGCGTCTGCTGATCTCCCTCGCGCTGTCCGTCCCGGTGGTGCTGATGGCGATGGTGCCGCCGCTCCAGTTCACCAACTGGCAGTGGCTTTCGCTGACCCTGGCCGCGCCGGTGGTGGCGTACGGCGCCTGGCCGTTCCACCGGGCCGCATGGACGAACCTGCGGCACGGCAGCGCCACGATGGACACCCTCATCTCGATGGGCACCCTCGCCGCACTGGGCTGGTCGGTGTGGGCGCTGTTCTTCGGCACCGCGGGCATGCCCGGGATGACGCACCCCTTCGAGCTGACCATCGCCCGCACCGACGGCAGCGGCAGCATCTACCTGGAGGCCGCGGCCGGGGTCACCACCTTCATCCTGGCCGGCCGCTACTTCGAGGCGCGTGCGAAGCGGAAGGCGGGTGCGGCGCTGCGGGCGCTCCTGGAGCTGGGCGCCAAGGATGTCGCCGTGCTGCGCGACGGCCGCGAAGTGCGCATCCCCACTGCCGACTTGAGGGCCGGCGACCGTTTCACCGTACGGCCCGGGGAGAAGATCGCCACCGACGGGACGGTGGTGGAGGGCTCCTCCGCCGTGGATGCGTCGATGCTCACCGGCGAGTCCGTCCCGGTCGAGGTCTCCCCCGGCGGCACCGTCACCGGCGCCACCGTCAACGCGGGCGGCCGGCTGGTCGTCGAGGCCACCCGGGTCGGCGCGGACACCCAGCTCGCCCGGATGGCGCGGCTGGTCGAGGACGCCCAGAACGGCAAGGCCGCGGCTCAGCGGCTGGCCGACCGGATCTCCGCGGTCTTCGTCCCGGTCGTGATCGTGCTCGCCCTCGGCACCCTCGGCTACTGGCTCGCCACCGGCGCGGGCGCGGTGACCGCCTTCACCGCGGCCGTCGCCGTCCTGATCATCGCCTGCCCGTGCGCGCTGGGGCTGGCCACGCCGACCGCGCTGATGGTCGGTACCGGCCGCGGCGCCCAGCTCGGCATCCTGCTCAAGGGACCCGAGGTGCTGGAGTCGACCCGCCGGGTGGACACCGTCGTCCTGGACAAGACCGGCACGGTCACCACCGGGGTGATGACGCTGACCGGGGTCCACCTCGCCGAGGGCGCCACCGAGCCGGAGGTGCTGCGGCTGGTCGGCGCGCTGGAGCACGCCTCCGAACACCCCATCGCCCGCGCCATCGCCGCCGGCGCCGAGCAGCGGACCGCGGAGGGCGACGCGGCGGCGGGCACCCTGCCCACCCCCGAGGACTTCACGAACGTCCCGGGCCTGGGCGTCCGGGGGGTGGTCGAGGGGCACGCCGTCCTGGTGGGCCGTGAGCAGCTGCTGAACCAGGGGTCCCAGTTCCTGACGCCCGAGCTGGCGGCCGCCAAGGCCGCGGCCGAGGCCGAGGGCCGTACGGCGGTCACCGTCGGCTGGGACGGCGCGGCGCGCGCGGTGCTGGTCGTGTCCGACGCGGTGAAGCCCACCAGCGCCGAGGCGGTGCGCCGGCTGCGGGGCCTGGGGCTGACGCCGGTGCTGCTGACCGGCGACAACGAGGCCGTCGCGAGGGCGGTGGCCGCCGAGGTCGGGATCGACGAGGTGATCGCCGAGGTGCTCCCCGAGGACAAGGTGGCGGTCGTCGAACGGTTGCAGTCCGAGGGCCGCTCGGTGGCCATGGTCGGCGACGGCGTCAACGACGCGGCCGCGCTGGCCCGCGCCGACCTGGGACTGGCCATGGGCACCGGCACCGACGCCGCCATCGAGGCCGGTGACCTCACCCTCGTACGGGGCGACCTGCGCGCCGCGGCGGACGCCATCCGGCTGGCCCGCGCGACCCTCGGCACCATCCGGACCAACCTGTTCTGGGCGTTCGGCTACAACGTGGCGGCGCTGCCGCTGGCCGCGGCCGGGCTCCTCAACCCGATGATCGCCGGCGCCGCGATGGCGTTCTCCTCGGTCTTCGTCGTCGGCAACAGCCTGCGGCTGCGACGCTTCCGGGCACTGTCCCGGTAGCGGGAGGCTTCCGGGCACTGTTCCGGTGGCGGAGAGCTCGCGGGCGCTGTCCCGGTGGCGGAGAGCCTCCGGTCACCGTCCCGATAGCCGTCCCGATGGCGGGGGGCTCCGGGACGCGCCCGCGAGCGGAGCAATACCCCGGGGAGGCCGTGGCCCTCCCGTTGGATCGGGCGGGCTGCTGCCCCCTGCGTGATCCCGCCCCGCCGTCCGCGGGCGCCCCCGCACCGTATGAGGCGCCCGCGGACCCGGCACCGCAGGCGGACCTCCCCCGGTTCTGACAACTGTCTCCAGTTCTGACGACCGAAGATTGGCAGTTCACGCAGCCGCCGGCCGGCACCGAGGGGTGAGACTGGTGAAATACCGCCCACCCACGTACAGGGGAATTCATGACCGGGTCACGCGTCCTGGCTCTCGGCCATTACCAGCCCTCCGGCGTGCTCACCAACGACGACCTCGCCAAGATGGTCGACACCGACGACGCCTGGATCCGCAGCCGGGTCGGCATCCGTACCCGCCATGTCGCCGCCCCGGACGAGACGGTGGACTCCATGGCGGCCGCCGCCGCGGCCAAGGCCCTGGCCAACAGCGGCCTGACCCCGCAGGACATCGACCTGGTGCTGGTCGCCACCTGCACGGCCACCGACCGCAGCCCGAACACCGCGGCCCGGGTCGCCGCCCGGCTCGGGCTGGACGCCCCCGCCACGATGGACCTCAACGTCGTCTGCGCCGGCTTCACCCATGCGCTGGCCACCGCCGACCACGCCATCCGCGCCGGTTCCGCGACCCATGCGCTGGTCATCGGGGCGGAGAAGTTCACCGGGGTCGTCGACTGGACGGACCGCTCGACCTGTGTGCTGGTCGGCGACGGGGCGGGCGCCGCGGTGGTCAGCGCCTCCCCGGAGCAGGAGATCGGGCCGGTGCTGTGGGGCTCGGTGCCGCAGATGGGCGGTGCGATCCGTATCGAGGGCGAGCCCGCCCGGTTCGCACAGGAGGGCCAGACCGTCTACCGCTGGGCGACCACCCAGCTGCCGGCCATCGCCCGCAAGGTGTGCGAGCGCTCCGGGATCGCGCCCGCCGATCTCGCCGGCGTGGTGCTGCACCAGGCCAACCTGCGGATCATCGAGCCGGTCGCGGAGCGGCTCGGCGCGGTCAACGCGGTGGTCGCCAAGGACGTCGTCGAATCCGGGAACACCTCCGCGGCCTCCGTGCCGCTCGCCCTGTCCAAGCTGGTCGAGCGGCGCGAGATCAGCTCCGGTGCCCCGGTGCTGCTGTTCGCCTTCGGCGGCAACCTCTCGTACGCGGGGCAGGTCATCCGCTGCCCGTGAGGCGGGCGGTGCCGCGTCCGATTCGTTCAAGACCGTGGCCCGGCGGGCCGCCTACGCTCGCCGCATGACCACCACTTCTTCCTCCACCACATCGTCCGCACCGCGGTTCGCAGCCGTCGGCATGGTCGTGGCCGACATGGCCGCGGCCCTCGCCTTCTACCGCCGCCTCGGCCTGGACGTCCCCGCCGAAGCGGACGGCGCCCCGCACGCCGAGGCGCAGCTCCCCGGCGGTCTGCGGCTGATGTGGGACACCCAGGACACCGCGCGTGCCATCGACCCGGACTGGACGCCGCCGCAGGACGGCACCCCTACGGGGCTCGCGTTCGAGTGCGCGGGACCCGCCGGGGTCGACGCGGTCTACGCGGAACTCACCGCCGCCGGCTATACGGGCGAGAAGCCGCCGTGGGATGCGTTCTGGGGACAGCGCTACGCCGTCGTACAGGACCCGGACGGCCATGGGGTCGATCTGTTCGCGCCGCTGCCCCAGGGGGCGGGCGGGGTGCATCCGTAAGCCCGGGGTGCACCCGTAAGCCGGGGTACCTCCGTAGGTAAGCCGGGGTACCTCCGTAGGACAGTCCCTAGCCGATGTCCCCGGGGTGCTCGCGCAGGTACAGCGCGCCGCAGCTGTGGCAGAACGGCTCGCCCTGGCGCGTGCCCCAGACCTCGGCCGTTTGGGTGGCCGCGGCCGGTGCCAGCTCCCGCCCGCACATCGCGGTGGTGCCTTCCAGCCGCACCATGTGCCAGATCTTCACCGGCGTGTCCGCATGCGGCAGAACGCCTTCCTCGTACTCGGCGCGCATCTCGTGCTCCATGGGCGGTGCACCTCCTACGCCCACGATGCGCCAGCCGGTCGGCGCCCACAACGGCAGCCGGGGCCCGTCCCCGGGCCGGTGAACCCGCGCGGGCGCGTCAGAACACCGACCATCCGGTCAGCGTCGTGAAGTGGTCCAGGGCCGCGGCGCCCGCCACGGAGTTGCCGCGGGCATCGAGTCCGGGGCTCCATACGCACAGCGTGCAGCGGCCGGGGATCACGGCGATGATGCCGCCGCCGACACCGCTCTTCGCGGGCAGCCCGACCCGGTAGGCGAACTCCCCGGCCGCGTCATACGTCCCGCAGGTCAGCATCACCGCGTTGATCCGCTTGGCCTCGCGGGCCTCCAGCAGGCGGCTGCCGTCGGCACGCAGCCCGTGGCGGGCCAGGAATCCGCCGGCGACGGCCAGATCCCGGCAGCTCATCTCGATCGAGCACTGCCAGAAGTAGTGCTCGATGACGCTGGGGACGGGGTTCTCCAGATTGCCGAAGGACGCCATGAAATGCGCCAGCGCGGCATTGCGGTCGCCGTGTTCGGCCTCGGAGTCGGCCACCGCCTGGTCGAAGGCGAGGTCCTCGTTGCCGCTCTCCTCGCGCAGGAAGTGCAGCATCGAGGTGCTGGCGTCGCCGGTGAGGGTCTGGAGCCGGTCGGTGACCACCAGGGCGCCCGCGTTGATGAACGGGTTACGGGGGATGCCGTTCTCCGCCTCCAGCTGGACGAGCGAGTTGAACGGCGTACCGGACGGCTCGCGGCCCACCCGCTGCCAGATGCTGTCGTGGCCGCCGTGGCTCTGGGCCATCACCAGCGCCAGCGAGAACGTCTTGGAGATGGACTGCACGGAGAACGGGGTCTCCCAGTCGCCGACCCCGTACACGTCGCCGTTGATATCGGCCACCGCGATCCCGAAACGGTCCGCGGACACCTGCTCGAGCGCCGGTATGTAGTCGGCGACGCGGCCCTGTCGCACGTACGGCCTGGCGTGGGCCGCTACCTCCTCGAGAACGGCCTGGTAGTCCATGACGGACACGCTAACCCGGGGCGAGCAGCACCCCCATCGGGGCCCCCGCCAGCGACTTCACCTCGCGGGCGAGGTGCGCCTGGTCCGCGTATCCGGCGCGCGCCGCTACCTGTGCGTACGGCATCCCGGAGCGCGCCAGGTCGAGCGCGCGGACGAGCCGGAGCACCCGGGTCAGCGTCTTGGGGCCGTAGCCGAACGCGTCCAGGCTCAGCCGGTGCAGCTGGCGTTCGCTGAGGGCCACGGCGCGGGCCACCTCGGCGACGGGGCGGCCGCGGGCGAGCGCCGCGGCGACGGCGGAGGTACGGCCCCCTGTCGTGGTGGCATCCCGGAGGCGGGCTGTCGTGGTGGCATCCCGGAGGCGGGCCGCGGCGGTCTCCTCCAGAAGGCGGCCCACACCGCTCCCGCTGTCCGCCGCCCCCGCCTCCGCGAGCCGTTCGGCCAGCTCCCGTACCCGGCCGGCGGGCCACAGGTCCGCCAACGGCACCCGTTGATCGCGCAGTTCGTGGGCCGGTACGCCGAAGACGGCCGGGCCCTGGCCCGGTGCGAAGCGCAGCCCCACGATGGGGGTGCCTCCCCTGCCCTCGGGGACACCGGGGAGGGCGCCGGGCACGACGTCCCCCGGGAGGTGCGGCCCGGTGTCGGGTCCCGCCACCAGCAGCCGGCCCCCGCTCCAGATCAGATCCGTACAGCCGTCGGGCAGCACCGGCCGGGCCGGCAGGGTGGTGCGGGTCCACAGCACCGCGCCGGCCGGCCGGGACGCCCGCTCCCGGTATCCGCCCGATACGCCGAATGGCTCGTCCGTGTCGCGCTCTTCGCCCACATCCCCCAGCCTGGCACGGGAACCCCACGGCCGTCCGCGCCGTTGATCCCTTACGACACGGACCGCACCGGAGGTGGCACATGGCAGGGTTTCTCGACCGCGCCAAGGAGCAGGCACGGCACGGACTGGAGCAGGGCAAGCAGAAGGTCGACGAGGTGCAGCAGAACCGCGCCGGCAACGAGCTGCTGAGAAAGCTGGGCGCCGCGTACTTCGCCGAGCGGCGCGGCAGCGGCTCGCCCGAGGCGACCCGGGACGCGCTCAACACCCTTGAGGCGCATGTCAACGCGCACGGGGACGCGTTCCTGCACTCGAACGGGTAGCGCAGGGCCCGGCGCCGCGAGCACCGTCCGGCGCTGCCACGAGAGCCGCCCGGATCTGCCGGGGCCGCGTGCCACGGCGTGATCACCAAGGACGGCACGGTGCATCCGGTCGGCCACGGCCGCGCCGACCACGCGGGCCTCGGCGACGGTGACGTCCCGCGCGCGGTGATCGTCAGAAGCGGCTGCCGCCGGACGACGAGGCCGACACCGACGGGAACGCCGCCTTCTACGGCTTCGCGTGCGAGAACCTGGCGACGGCAGGGATCCCTGAGCGGTTCGGCGCCCGGCTGAAGTGAGCGGCCGGCGGTACGGGCCGCGCCCGCCCCGCCGCCGCCCGCGACAATGGGCAGCGTGACCAGCACCGCCCCCGGCCCGCTGCCGGATCCGCACGCCCTGCGCCCCCGGCTGCCCTCGCCCGTCCAGGAGATCGAGGACGCGCCGTTCGCGCGCCGCGGCGTACGGCTGCTGTTCAAGCGGGACGATCTGATCCACCCGGATCTGCCGGGCAACAAATGGCGCAAGCTGGCACCGAACCTGCGGGCCGCGGCCGCGGCGGGCGACCGCGCGCTGCTGACCTTCGGCGGCGCCTACTCCAACCATCTGCGGGCCACCGCGGCGGCCGGCCGGCTGCTCGGCTTCACCACCATCGGTGTGGTCCGCGGCGACGAACTGGCCGACGCACCGCTCAATCCGTCGCTGGCCCGCTGCGCCGCCGACGGTATGCGGCTGTACTTCCTCGACCGCGCCCGCTACCGCCGCACCGGCGACCCGGACGTGCTCGCCACCCTGCACGACCGCTTCGGCGACTTCCGGGTCATACCGGAGGGCGGCAGCAACTCCCTTGCCGCACAAGGCTGTACGGAGCTGGGCCGGGAGCTGCGCGGGGTCGCGGACACGGTGGCGGTGGCCTGCGGAACGGGCGGCACACTGGCCGGGCTCGCCGCGGGGCTGGGGCCGGGGCAGCGCGCGCTGGGGCTTCCCGTACTCAAGGGCGGCCGCCCGCACTTCCTCCAGGAGACGGTCGAGGAGCTACAGCGCGCGGCGTTCGGCGGGCCGCGCGGCGACTGGCGGCTGGACGACCGCTTCCACTGCGGCGGCTACGCCCGCCGCACCCCGGAACTGGACGCCTTCGCGGCCGCCTTCGAGGACCGGCACGGGCTGCCCGTGGAGCGGGTCTATGTCGCCAAGCTGCTGTACGGGCTGACGACGCTGGCCGAGGAGGGCGCCTTCGCTCCCGGCAGCACGGTGGCCGCCGTGATCACCGGCACGCCCTGAACCGAAGCTCCCGGCCGGGGCCGCGCCCGGTCCGCGCCCGGCCCACGGACTGCCGGCGGCCTGTCCACGGCGTCCCGTCCCGGCCGTCCGCCACGGCTACGAGGCGCCCTCCCGGTAGGCCGTCGCCTCCTCCAGATCCAGCCTGCGCAGCAGCGTCCGCAGCATCTCGTCATCGATCCGGCGGGCGTCCCGCAGCTGGACGAACACCCGCCGCTCGGTGTCGATGATCTCCCGGGCCAGCCGTCGGTAGGTCTCGTCGGCGGACTCCCCGGTCACCTCGTTGACCGCGCCGAGCCGCTCCCACACGGAGTTGCGGCGCCGCTCCATGATCGTGCGCAACCGGTCCGCGAGCGGTCCCGGCAGCGCGTTGCGCTCGTCCCGGAGGAGCTCCTCCAGGCGCTCCTCGGCGGCGCGCGAGGCCTCGTTCTGCGCCTGCGCCTCGGCGAGCGTCTCGGCCTTGAGGTCCGGGCCGGGCAGCTTCAGCACGCGGATCAGCGGCGGCAGCGTCAGTCCCTGGATGACGAGGGTGGCGATGACGGTGGTGAAGGCCAGGAAGAGCACGAGGTTGCGGGCCGGGAAGGAACCGTCGCCGGGCACGGTCGGCGGGATGGAGAACGCGATGGCCAGCGACACCACACCACGCATCCCCGCCCAGGCGACGATGACCGGCCCCTTCCAGGTCGTGTCCGGCTCGCGGGCACGGATCCGGGCCGACAGGACGCGGGGCAGATACGTCGTGGGAAGGACCCACACGAAGCGCGACACGACCACGACGACGAACACCACGACCGCGTACCAGACGGCCTGCGCCGCGCCGAACTCCCCCAGCCCGCGCAGCACCACCCGCAGCTGGAGCCCGATCAGCGCGAAGACCGCGGACTCCAGGACGAAGGAGACCACCTTCCAGACGGCGTCCTCCTGGAGCCGGGTCTCGAAGTCGACCTGCCAGGAGCGGTGCCCCAGGTAGAGGCCGACCACGACGACAGCGAGCACCCCGGAGGCGTGGAGCTGCTCGGCCGCCGCATAGGCGAAGAACGGGATGAGCAGCGAGAGGGTGTTCTCCAGCAGCGCCGACTCGCGCAGCCGGACGCGCAGCCAGTGCAGCGGCACCATCAGGACGACACCGATGCCGATGCCGCCCAGCGAGGCGACGGCGAACTCCTTGATCCCCTCGCCCCAGCCGGCGCCGGCCCCGAGGGCCGCCGCCAGCAGGACCTTGTACACGGTGATCGCGGTGGCGTCGTTGAACAGCGATTCGCCCTGGAGGATCGTGGTGACCCGGTGCGGCAGCCCGAGCCTGCGGGCGATGGCGGTGGCCGCGACGGCGTCCGGCGGGGCGACGACGGCTCCCAGGACCAGGGCGGCGGCCAGCGGCAGACCGGGGATGACGAGGTAGGCGACATAGCCGACCAGGAACGTCGCGACCAGGACATAGCCGACCGACAGCAGCGCCACCGGCCGCAGATTGGCCCGCAGATCCAGATACGAGGCGTCCAGCGCCGCACTGTGCAGCAACGGGGGCAGCACCAGCGGCAGCACGATGTGCGGATCGAGGGTGTAGTCCGGGATGCCCGGGATGAAGGACGCCACGAGCCCCGCGGTGACCAGGACCAGCGGCGCCGGGACGGGTGTGCGGCGCGCCAGCCCGGCGATCGCCGTGCTCCCCGCGACCAGAAAAAACAGCGGCATCACAGCCATCGGCCCCGTCCCGTCCCCATACTCTCCGCCACCCGTCCCGGCGATCTAACCTGGCCATCATGAGCGAGTGCACCCATGTTGCCGAGCTGCCGCGCCCCGAACCGGGCCCCCTGAGCGCCACCTGCCTGGAGTGCCTGGCCGTCGGCAGCCACCCCGTACAGCTGCGGAAGTGCCTGGTCTGCGGCCATGTCGGCTGCTGCGATTCGTCGCCGTACCGTCATGCGACCCGGCATTTCGAGGAGACCGGCCATCCCGTGATGCGGACGCACGAACCGGGCGAGTCCTGGTGCTGGTGCTTCACCGACCAGAAACTGGTGTGAAGCATCTCCGGGCACCCGTTTAGCCTGCATCTATGATCCGCGAAGCGACCCCCGACGACGTCCCCGTCATCCTGGCCATGATCGGCGAGCTGGCGGCGTACGAGCACGCCTCCGAGGCCGCGCGGGCCACCGAGCCGCAGCTCGCCGAAGCCCTCTTCGGACCGCAGCCGGCCGCCTTCGCACTGATCGCGGAGGCCGACGGCGCCCCGGTGGGCTTTGCCCTGTGGTTCCGGAACTTCTCGACGTGGACCGGCACGCACGGTGTCTATCTGGAGGACCTGTACGTCCGTCCCGAGGCACGCGGCGGCGGCCACGGCAAGGCGCTGCTCGCGGCCCTCGCGGAGATCTGCGTGGCCCGCGGATACGAGCGTTTCGAGTGGCCAGTCCTGGATTGGAATGAACCGTCCATCGGTTTTTACCGGTCCGTCGGTGCTCAGCCCATGGACGAATGGACGGTCTTCCGGCTCACTGGAGAGGCACTGCACAACCTTGCGGGCGGCTCGCGTGTCAACGGAGCGTAATCGGCATCGATTTGACAGTGCACACCCCTAGCCACTGTCCGTACCCGTGGCTTTACAATCAGTGACAGTGACGGCGCCGGGCGACCCGGGGCCGGATCGCCGCCGGACGGCAGCCGTGCGCCTTCCGGGCGACACCGGCCCGCAGATCGCGATAGCGTCTCAGCCGAACCATGTGCCGCGCCGGATCGTTCTCCTTTCATCCGAGGGGAGAGAAGACCGGCGCGAAATATCCCGAACAACGCGAAAATCGCGCATTCCAGCTCAACCAGCTTGTGCCACCTTGGAGGTGAGGGTGTCCCAGATCGCAGGCGAGCCCGGGACTCAGGACTTCGTGGAAGTCCGTCTGCCCGCTGCGGGTGCCTACCTGTCCGTGCTGCGAACGGCCACGGCCGGCCTCGCAGCCCGCTTGGACTTCACCCTCGACGAGATCGAGGATCTGCGCATCGCGGTCGACGAGGCCTGCGCGATCCTGCTGCAACAGGCCGTCCCCGGCAGTGTGCTGAGCTGCGTCTTCCGCCTCATCGACGACGCACTGCAAGTGACCGTGTCCGCCCCGACGACCGACGGCCGTGCCCCGGAGCGCGACACCTTCGCCTGGACGGTGCTCTCCGCACTGGCCGGCAAGGTCGACTCCACGGTCGCCGAGGACCGTACGGTCACCATCAGTCTGTACAAGGAGCGCGGCGCCGGTCCCGGACCGTCATGACCGAACAGGGGGCCCCGTGAAAGATCTCGAACGCGGCGGGCGGATGGCGTCCAGTGCGACCATCCCCGAGCAGCAGGCCCGGCCGCATCCGGTGGGAGTGGACGACCACGGCGGCCGGTTGGACGCGGCGGAGCAGGCAGAGCGGGCGGACCACATGGAGCAGAGCGAGCAGCCGGGACAGCAGGCGCATCAGCACGATGCGCCGGCCCCCGAACACCAGCTGCAAGAACCACAGCATTCCCAGGCGCAGCCGCACGACCGCAGCGGCGCCCGGGCGATGTTCTACGAGCTGCGCAAGCTCCCCGACGGCTCCCCGGAGCGCGCGGAGCTGCGCAACACCCTCGTCCGTATGCACCTCCCGCTCGTCGAGCATCTGGCCCGGCGGTTCCGCAACCGTGGTGAGCCGCTGGACGATCTGACCCAGGTCGCCACCATCGGCCTGATCAAGTCCGTGGACCGCTTCGACCCGGACCGCGGCGTGGAGTTCTCCACCTACGCCACCCCCACCGTCGTCGGCGAGATCAAGCGGCACTTCCGCGACAAGGGCTGGGCGGTCCGTGTCCCGCGCCGCCTCCAGGAACTGCGGCTGTCACTGACCACCGCGACCGCCGAGCTGTCCCAGCGGCACGGGCGGGCGCCCACGGTCCATGAACTGGCCGAGCATCTGGCGATCTCCGAGGAGGAGGTCCTGGAGGGGCTGGAGTCCGCCAACGCCTACAGCACCCTCTCCCTGGACGTTCCGGACACCGACGACGAGTCCCCGGCCGTCGCCGACACCCTCGGCGCCGAGGACGAGGCGCTGGAGGGCGTGGAGTACCGCGAGTCCCTCAAACCGTTGCTGGAGGACCTCCCGCCGCGCGAGAAGAAGATCCTGCTGCTGCGCTTCTTCGGCAACATGACCCAGTCGCAGATCGCCCAGGAGGTCGGCATCTCCCAGATGCACGTCTCCCGCCTGCTGGCGCGCACCCTCGCCCAGCTGCGCGACAAGCTCCTCGTCGAGGAGTGAGCGACGAATGAACGGGGCGGGCGGGGTCTTACGGACTCCGCCCCTCGTACGTTGCGGGCCCGGTCCTTCCCGTCAGGCCCGGCCCTACGGACGGGCAGCACACGGGACGGCCCTCAGGGCGTCTCCCGCGGCCCGATGCCCAGCGCCTCGGTGGCCGTCGGATTGACCAACAGGACGAGCACGACCAGCGCGGCCACGGCCAGCCCGACGCCGGCCGCGATCAGCGCGCCGCCGCCGTTGACGAGCGTCCAGGCCACCGGCAGCGCCACGATCTGGGTGATCAGCGAGGGGCCCCGGCTCCAGCGGCGGCGCAGCCACAGCCCCCGCGCGGCCACCAGCGGCAGCACCGCGAGCGCCAGAACGGTCAGCCCGCCCATCTCCGCCTGCTGCGGACTGTCCGGCGAACCGGCGAGCCCCATGATCAGCATGTACGCGCCGAGGGCGGCCAGCGCGAGCCCTTCGACCGCGGTGAGCGCCGCTGCGGCGCTCAGCCGGGCGGGCCGCGGGCCGGTCGGCTCGGGCGCGGTGGGGGCGCCGGCGGCTCGGGAAGCGGACTGTTTCTGCTGACTGCTCACCCCAGCAGGGTAGCGCCGGCGCTCCGGCCTGCGGGGCCGCCCCGGACCCGGACGGGACGTAGGGCCGGTACCAGCAGGTAGGTACGCTGCTCCATATGCGCGCACTTCTTGTGGTCAATCCCGCAGCAACCACCACCAGTGCCCGCACCCGTGAGGTACTCACCCACGCGCTCGCCAGTGACCTCAAGCTGGAGGTCGCACAGACGCAGTACCGCGGACATGCCCGTGATCTTGCCCGGCAGGCCACGGAGGGCGGGGAGACCGACCTGGTGGTGGCGCTCGGCGGCGACGGCACGGTCAACGAGGTCGTCAACGGTCTGCTGGCGAACGGCCCCGATCCGGAGTCGCATCCCCGGCTCGCCGTCGTCCCCGGCGGGTCCACCAATGTCTTCGCCCGCGCGCTCGGACTCCCCAACGATGTGGTGGAGGCGACCGGCGCCCTGCTGGACGCGCTGCGCGACGGCAGCGAGCGCACGATCGGCCTGGGGCTCGCCGCGGGCACACCGGGCAGCGAGGACGAGGGCGTACCGGAGCGCTGGTTCACCTTCTGCGCGGGCTTCGGTTTTGACGCCGGCGTGGTCGGCCGGGTCGAGCAGCAGCGCGAACGCGGCAAGCGTTCGACCCACGCCCTGTACGTGCGACAGGTCGTACGGCAGTTCCTGGCCGAGGCGAACCGCCGGCGGAACGTCATCACCCTCGAACGCCCTGGCGGGGCCGAGGGTGCGGCGGAGCGTGTCGAGGACCTCGCGCTGGCCATAATCTGCAACACCGCTCCGTGGTCCTACCTGGGCAACCGGCCGATCTACCCGTCCCCGGACGCCTCGTTCGACACGGCCCTGGATCTGTTCGCACTGAGCAAGCTCTCCCCGCCCGCGGTGACCCGGTACGCCACCCAGCTGCTGACGTCAACACCACAGCGCGGGCCCCGCGGCAAGCACGCACTCTCACTTCACGACCTCACGAACTTCACCTTGCATTCGCAGGTCCCACTCCCCTTCCAGATGGACGGTGACCACCTGGGGCTGCGTACGAGTGTGACGTTCACAGGCGTTCGCCGTGCACTGCGTGTGATTGTGTGAGCAGTAGGGCCTAAAGTCCTTTCACTCGAACGTTTAGACTGGTTTCCACCCCCTGGAATGACGGCTGTGAGCTAGGCGACACCAAGGAATCAAAAAAAAGTTTCCGGAAGGGGTTGTATCCGCCGCCGAGGTTTGCGAGTCTCTTCATGGCGATCGGGACGGCCGCTTTACCGGCCCCCTTGAGAGCCCGAATCCTCCTCCTCATTCCACAGGACCGCACCAGTTCTCAACTGGAGTTCGGCCCTTCCCTTGTGGAGGGATTCGTGAAAGCGTTCACATTCACAAGCAACGATCCCGTCACACGAGGAGATGGAGCAGCCATGGACTGGCGTCACCGCGCCGTTTGCCGCGAGGAAGACCCCGAGCTCTTCTTCCCTATCGGCAACACCGGTCCTGCGCTGCTGCAGATCGAGGAAGCCAAGGCCGTCTGCCGCCGCTGCCCCGTCATGGAGCAGTGCCTGCAGTGGGCGCTCGAGTCCGGCCAGGACTCCGGCGTCTGGGGTGGTCTGAGCGAGGACGAGCGCCGCGCGATGAAGCGCCGTGCAGCTCGCAACCGGGCGCGCAACGCCAGCGCCTGAGCCAGTAGCCCCGTGGCCCCCGAGCCGCAGCGCGCAGTACACCCGATGCACCCCCGGAGCTGACAGGCCCGGTCGTTATCGCATCGCAACAGCTTTGAGCCCCGGACCAGATGGGTCCGGGGCTTCCTGCTGTTCAGGGCCGGTCCGCGGGCGGTACCCGTGGCCGGCCCGGTTGTCAGTGCGGCTTCTCGGCGCGCACGGGCACGTCGAAGATGACCTGCGTACCGCGCTCGGGCGCGGGCACCATGTCGAACTTCCCGCCCAACTCCCCCTCCACCAGGGTCCGTACGATCTGGAGCCCCAGGTTGCCGGCGCGATGCGGATCGAATCCCTCGGGCAGGCCGCGGCCGTTGTCCTGGACGGTGACCAGCAGCCGCGGCTCGGTACGGCTGCCGCCACGCACCGCGGCGACCTCGACCGTGCCCTGCTCCGCCTGGTCGAAGGCGTGCTCCAGGGCGTTCTGGAGCACCTCGGTGAGCACCATCGACAGCGGGGTGGCCACCTCCGCGTCCAGGATCCCGAAACGGCCGGTGCGCCGGGCGGTCACCTTGCCCGGGGAGATCTCCGCGACCATGGCCAGCACCCGGTCCGCGATCTCGTCGAACTCGACCCGTTCATCGAGGGTCTGGGACAGCGTCTCGTGCACGATCGCGATCGAACCGACCCTGCGTACGGCCTCGTTGAGCGCGTCGCGGCCCTGTTCGGAATCCATTCGGCGGGACTGCAACCGCAGCAGCGCGGCAACCGTCTGCAAATTGTTCTTCACCCGGTGGTGGATTTCCCGGATGGTGGCGTCCTTGGTGATCAGTTCCCGCTCACGACGTCTCAGTTCGGTCACATCACGCAGCAGAACCAGTGAACCGCTGTGCGTCCCCTTCGGTTTGAGCGGAATGGCGCGCAATTGAATGACGCCTTCTTCGCCCTCGACCTCGAATTCCCGGGGAGCCCAGCCGCTGGCCAGCTTGACCAGTGCCTCGTCCACCGGGCCGCGGGCGGGCGCCAGTTCGGCGGTGGTCTGGCCGAGGTGATGGCCCACGAGGTCGGCGGCGAGGCCGAGCCGGTGGTAGGCGGAGAGCGCATTGGGACTGGCGTACTGGACGACACCGTCCGCGTCGAGCCGGATCAGTCCGTCGCCGGCCCGCGGCGAGGCGTCCATGTCGACCTGCTGGCCGGGGAAGGGAAACGTTCCGGCAGCGATCATCTGGGCAAGGTCGGACGCGCTCTGGAGGTAGGTGAGCTCCAGCCGGCTGGGGGTGCGCACGGTCAGCAGATTGGTGTTGCGGGCGATCACACCGAGCACCCGGCCCTCGCGGCGCACCGGGATGGACTCGACGCGTACCGGCACCTCCTCCCGCCACTCCGGGTCGCCCTCCCGCACGATGCGGCCCTCGTCCAGGGCGGAGTCCAGCATCGGGCGGCGGCCGCGGGGAACGAGATGGCCGACCATGTCGTCCTGATAGGAGGTGGGGCCCGTATTGGGCCGCATCTGGGCGACCGATACATAGCGGGTCCCGTCGAGGGTGGGGACCCACAGCACGAGGTCGGCGAAGGAGAGGTCGGAGAGCAGCTGCCACTCCGAGACCAGCAGATGGAGCCACTCGAGGTCGGTGTCGCTCAGAGCGGTGTGCTGGCGTACGAGATCGTTCATGGAGGGCACGTCTTGGAGCCTACCGGCGTACGGTGTATCTGTTGTGTCTGCACGGGCATGGACAAGTGAGAATGGTCTAGTCCAGAATTCAGCACAGACCTCCGCTCTCCCCGCACAGGAGAGCGGAACGAGGCCGAAAGCGCTCTCTGCCCTGACTGCGCCGAGGCCTCCGATCGACCGGTCCCTGGACGGGACCGCACCCCTACCGCACACAGGGGTGCCTTCCGCCCGCAAGGCGGGGCCGGCCGATGTCAGCTCCGGGCTGCGGTGCCGGACAGGTTGAGGGTCCTGTCCCGGCGCCGCGGCCCGCGGGTGCTTCCGGGGTCTTCGGCGGGCCTTCTCGTCTGCCCCTCACACGCCAGGCCTTCCGCGGCCTTCCGGCTCACCCTTTCCGGCCAGGCCTTCAGCTAGCCTTCCCGCCCGCCCTCGCACGCCAGGCCTTCAGCGGGCCGGCTCGCTCACACTCTCCGGCCAGGCCTTCAACGCCAGCTCGGCGATCGACTCCAGTTCCGTGCGCTCCGCGCCGTCCCGTGCCCCCTGGGACATGCCCTGGATGACGGCACCGACGAAGGCGGCCAGCGCGCCCGCGTCCGTGTCGGGAGGAAGCTCGCCGGAGGCGATGTCCGCCCGGATGGCATCGGCGATCTCCCGGACGTTCGACAGCCTCTTCTCCCGCAGGAAAGCGGCGACTTCGGATGACGCGGGCGAGATGTTCAGAGCGGCGCTGATGACGAGGCAGCCGCGGGGGCGGCCGGGGAGGGTGTATTCGACCGCGGCCTCGCGCAGCCCCCGTTCGACACCCCGGCGGGCGGTCGGCTCCTCGGCGACGGCGCGGGAGAGAAAGCCTCCGTAGTGCCGTCCGTACTCGGCCACGACCTCGTCGAACAGTGCCCGCTTGTCGCCGAAGGCGGCGTAGAGGCTGGGGGCGCCGATGCCCATGGCGCGGGTGAGGTCGGAGATCGAGGTGGCCTCGTAGCCCCGCTCCCAGAAGGACCGGACCGCCTGTTCCAGCGCCGTCTCCCGGTCGAAGGACCGGGGCCGGCCGCGCTGCTTGCTCTCCTTGGTCGCCATGACGGAATTCTATAGCGGTCGGTACGGAAGGCGTGCTACGGTTTTTTGTAGTGAGCGATACACAAAGCGCTCGGCGCAAGGACCTGCGTGTTCCCGTGGGGGGCGCGTTCACATTCGGACCAGGGAGGGGCATGCCATGGGTGCGCTCAGCGGCAGGACGGCATTGGTGACCGGCGGCGGCAGGGGGATCGGCCGGGCGATCTCGGAGCGGCTGGGGAGGGACGGCGCGCGGGTGGCCGTGCATTACGGGCGCGACGAGGCGGCGGCCAAGGACACGGTCTCGGCGATCGAGGCCGCGGGGGGCCAGGCCTTCACGATCCAGGCCGAACTGGGGGCGGCAGGAGACGCCGGGGCACTGTGGACCGCGTTCGACGCCCAGGCCGAGGGCGTGGACATCCTGGTCAACAACGCCGGGATCAACAAGGCCGTCGACGGAACACTCAAGGGCATCGGCGAGCTGACGGCCGACGATTTCGACCACCTCTTCGCGGTCAACACCAAGGCGCCGTTCTTCATCGTCCAGGAGGGGCTGACCCGCCTGCGGGACGGCGGGCGGATCATCAACCTCTCGACGGGGCAAACGCATGGCGCGGCCAAGCCCGAGCTGATCGGCTACGCCATGTCCAAGGCAGCGGTCAATGTGTTCACCTCGACCCTCGCCAAGATCTTGGGCCCGCGCGGGATCACGGTCAACGCGGTGGCGCCGGGGGCGGTGAACACCGATATGAACGCGGCCTGGCTGCGCGGCGAGGCCAATGCCGAGGCGCAGGAGCGGGTCAAGGGGATATCCCCGCTGGGCCGGATCGCCGGCCCCACCGAGATCGGTGACGTCGTCGCCTTTCTGGCCTCGGACGACAGCCGCTGGGTGACGGGCCAGTGGATCGACGCGACGGGCGGTGCGCTGCTCTGACGGGTCGCCGTCCGGCCGCACGGCCAGGTGGCCGGACGGCCACCGGAGCGACGGGAAAACGCGCCCGGCCGTTCGGATGCGCCAACGGGTTCCGGGGCCCGCCCTCTGCTAGATTGGTCTATACCACATGAGACCATTCTCCAGAACGGCAGGCCAAGCGTGGAAGTTGTCATCGTTCCGGACGCCACGGCAGGCGGCGAGCTGATCGCGGGGGCCCTCGCCACCCTGCTGCGCCGTAAGCCCGACGCGCTGCTCGGTGTGGCCACCGGCTCTACCCCGTTGCCCATCTACGAGGCCCTGGCGGCGAAGGTCCGGGCCGGTGCGGTGGACGCCTCACGGGCGCGCATCTGCCAGCTCGACGAGTACGTCGGCCTGCCTGCCGGGCACCCCGAGTCCTACCGTTCGGTGGTGCTGCGCGAGGTGGTCGAGCCGCTCGGCCTCGGCGAGGACTCGTTCATGGGGCCCGACGGTTCGGCCGAGGACGTCCAGGCCGCCTGCGAGGCGTACGACCGTGCGCTGAGCGAGGCCGGCGGGGTGGACCTCCAGCTGCTCGGCATCGGCACGGACGGCCACATCGGTTTCAACGAACCCTGCTCGTCGCTCGCTTCGCGTACCCGTATCAAGACGCTGACCCGGCAGACCAGGGAGGACAACGCCCGGTTCTTCGACAGCCTCGACGAGGTCCCGCACCACGTCATCACCCAGGGCATCGGCACCATCCTGGAGGCCCGCCACCTGGTACTGCTCGCCACCGGCGAGGGCAAGGCCGATGCCGTGGCCCACGCCGTCGAGGGCCCGGTCGCCGCGCTGGTCCCGGCGTCGGCACTGCAACTCCATCCGCATGCCACGGTCGTCGTGGACGAGGCCGCGGCCGCCAAGCTGAAGCTCGCCGACTACTTCCGCGCCACCTACGCCGCGAAGCCGGACTGGCAGGGCATCTAGGGCGGGGAGGCGGGTCTTTCGGCGCGTCCTGGGGCGGGGGATCCCGCCGGGGCGCGGCGGGTACGCGGCCGGAGTGCAGCGGGGACACGGGGCCGGGGTGCGGACGGGACACGGCCCGGGGCGCGGCCGAGACACGACCCGGGTGCAGTCGGGACACGACCCGGGGCGCGGCCGAGACACGACCCGGGTGCAGTCGGGACACGACCCGGGGCGCGGCCGAGACACGACCCGGGTGCAGTCGGGACACGACCCGGGGTGCGGCCGAGACGCGACCCGGGTGCAGTCGGGACACGACCCGGGGTGCGGCCGAGACGCGACCCAGGGTGGTCCGGTGGAACGCCCCTGCCGCGTCATCTGCGTCGTCTACGGGTACCGGTTGTGGGCCCTGAGCGAGCGGCAGTTTCCGCAGGGACGAGCGAAAGACGCCGCAGGGACGAGCGGCGGGTCCCGCAAGCACGAACAACAGGTCCGCAGAGACGAGCAGCAGGTCCGCAGGCACGAACGGCAGGTCCGCAGAGACGAGCAGCAGGTCCCGCAGGGACGAGCGGCGGGTGCCGCAGGCACGAGGGGCCCGCAGGCACGAACGGCAGGTCCCGCCAGGTGGCTGTCCCTGCCGGGGCGTTGGCGTTCCGCGTCGGGTTCTACGGAGTGTGGTGGTGCTCGCCCCCGTTCGTGGGGGTGAGGCCCGTGAGGGCTTCGGCGGCGGCTCGGCCGCAGACCCGGGCGGCGCCATGGGTGGCGATATGGGGTGCGCCCCGGGGCGGGGACTGGGGGACGCCCATTTCGACGACCGCGGTGTCGGGGCGGGCGGCGAGGAGGGTGTGCAGCGCGTCGGCCATCCAGGGGTGGCGGTGGACATCGCGGACCACGGCGACGACGCGGCGGTCACCGGCCGCCGTGAGCAGGTCGTCGATCAGCGCGGCGGGGCCGGCCGCGGCGGCGGACGCGGCGGTGCAGGTGGCGGTCTCGGTGCCCGGGAGAAGGCGGGCCAGTTCGGCGGCGACGCCCCAGGGGGTGTCGTCCCCCACGGCGATGTTGGCAAGGGGGGTGAAGGCGGCGACGTATGCGGGCGCGGTCAGGGGCTCGTACGGGCCGTCGGCGGTGAGGCGCAGGGCACGCCGGGCCGCGGTGAGGCCGATACCGGGCGCGGGCGCGGCCCCCTCCCCCGCGCTCGCGCTCCGGGTCCAGCGGGCCAGGGCGTGCACCCGTGCCGCGGCGTCGGCGAGCCGGCTCTCCGGCAGCTCGCCGTCGTGCACCGCCCTCACCAACGCGTCACGCAACCGCAGCACGGTGTCCTCGTCCGCCAGTCCGCCGCCCACACAGATGGCGTCGGCACCGGCCGCGATGGCCAGCACGCTGCCGCGTTCGATGCCGTAGGTGGCGGAGATGGCCTGCATCTCCATCCCGTCGGTGACGATCAGCCCGTCGAAGCCGAGGCCGCCCTCGGCGGCGGGGGCGCGCAGCAGACCGTGCAGCGCGGCCGGGCTGAGCGTGGCGGGGCGCTCGCCGTCCAGGGCGGGCAGCAGGATGTGTGCGCTCATCACGGCCCGGGTGCCGGCGGCGACGGCGGCGCGGAACGGCACCAGTTCCCGTTCCTGGAGGGTGGCCAGATCGGCGGCGATGTGCGGCAGATCGTGGTGGGAGTCGACGGCGGTGTCACCGTGGCCGGGGAAGTGCTTGGTGCAGGCGGCGACGCCGCCGGACTGGAGGCCGTCGACGTAGGCGGCGGTGTGCCGGGCGACCAGCCGCGGATCGGCGCCGAAGGAGCGGACGCCGATGACCGGGTTGGCGGGGTTGGAGTTGACGTCGGCGGAGGGTGCCCAGTTGAGGTTGATGCCGCACGCGGCCAGCCGGCGGCCGAGCTCACGGGCGACCTTGCGAGTCAGTGCGGTGTCGTCGACGGCGCCGAGCGCATGGTTGCCGGGGAAGGAGGAGCCGCCGCGCACTTCGAGCCGGGTGACATCGCCGCCTTCCTCGTCGATGGCAACGAGGACGTCCTCCCGTTCGGCACGCAACTGTGCGGTCAGGGAAGAGAGTTGGGCGGGGTCGGCGACATTGCGTCCGAAGAGGCCGACCGAGGCCAGTCCTTCGCCGAGCCGGCGCAGCAGCCAGTCGGGGGCGGTGGTGCCGGTGAAGCCGGGCTGGAGGACGGCCAGCGCGTCGCGGGTGAGGGTGTCGGCGGAGCGTACGGAGCGTACGAGAGGCGTCATGGACTGCGTTATCCCTTCACTGCGCCGGAGGTGAGACCGCCGACCGCCTTGCGTTGCAGGAACAGGAAGAGGACCAGGATCGGGACGGCGAAGATCGAAGCGGCAGCCATGGTGGCACCCCAGTCGTCGCCGAACTGGCTCTGGAACTGTGAGAGCCACAACGGCAGGGTGCCCATGGCCGGCTCCTTGTTGAGGACCAGTACGAGCGGGAATTCGTTCCAGGCGGTGATGAAACCGAAGAGCGACGTGGCCATCAGGCCGGGGGCCAGCAGCGGGAAGACCACCTTGAGGAACGCCTGCCGGCGCGAGCAGCCGTCGACCATCGCGGACTCCTCCAGTTCCTTGGGCACCGCGGCGACATAGCCACGCAGCGTCAGAAGGGTGAAGGGCAGCACCATCAGCATGTAGAAGCAGGTGAGCGGCAGGAGGCTGTTGAGCAGGTCCGCGTCCCGGACGATCAGGTAGATCGAGATCACCATGACCTCCCAGGGGGCCATCTGGGCGATCATGAAGGTCAGCAGGATGCCCTTGCGGCCCCTGAAGCGCATCCGGGTCAGGGCGAAGGCCCCGCAGAGCGCGATGACCAGCGACAGACCGACGGCGAGCACGGTCACCAGGACCGAGTTCCCGGCCAGCGTCCAGAAGTGCGGAGCGTTCACGGCCGTCACGAAGTGCTCGGCGGTGCCGTGGAAGGGGAACCACACGGGGTCCTCGGTGATGATGTCCCGGGTCGGCTTGAAGGCCGTGCTGAACATCCAGTAGACGGGGAAGGCGAAACCGAGGGCGAGCACGATCGCCGTGGCGTTGGGCCAGATGCGGCCGGCGAGCGAGCGCTTCACAGCTCCTCCTCCTGCTTGAGGGTCAGACGCAGGTAGTACGCGGTCATCACCAGCAGCACCGCGATCGTCAGCAGCGAGATGGCGGCCCCCATGCCGAAGTGGAGGTTGCCGACGCCCTCGGTGAAGGCGTAGATGGGCAGCGTCTCGGTGAGCCGGTCGGGGCCGCCCTCGTTGATCGCAAAGATCTGCGGGAACGCCTTGAAGACCCAGATGATCTCCAGGAACGTCGTGGCCAGGAAGAAGGGCTTGAGGAACGGGAAGGTGACGGAGGTGAAGACCTGCCAGGTGCCGGCGCCGTCCATCCGGGCCGCTTCGTAGAGCTCCCTGGGGATGGTCGTGGTGGCGGCGTAGAGGTTCAGGGCCACGAAGGGCAGCGACTGCCACACGATCAGTACGGTGATGACGAAGAAGGTGGACAGCTGGGTGCCGACCCAGTCGTAGTGGGCCATGGCGTGCCAGCCGGCCTGGTCCAGCAGCCAGTTGACGACGCCGTAGCGGGAGTCGAAGAGCCACTGGAAGACGGTGGTGGCGGCGATCACCGGCATGGCCCAGGCCAGCACCAGCGCCAGGGACAACGTGAGGCGCATCTTCTTGCCGAGCCGGGCCAGCAGCAGTCCGATCAGCACGCCGAGGACCATGATCAGGACGACATTGACCGCGGTGAAGACGAGGGTGCGTGCGGTGACCCGCCAGAACTGCTCGCTGCCCAGGATCTCTTGGTAGTTCCCCGTCCCGCGCCAGTCGGTGAGGTGCTGGATCAGCTCCTTCATATTGAGGTTCTGGAAGGAGAGCAGGAGGTTGCGGACCATGGGCCAGCCCAGGAAGACCGCGGTCGCGAGCAGTGCCGGCAGCAGCAGGAGGTACGGGGCGCGGCGGGCGGACGGATGAGGGGTGTGACGGGCGGGAGGACGAGGAGCACCCCGCCTGCCCAGCCGGCCGCCTCCGCGCCGCGTGGGCGGTGCGCCTCCCTTGCCGGCCTGCGGCGCGGTCTTGTCCACCGCGTCGTCGAGCTGCACTGCCATGGGCCCTGCTCCCCCTTGCTGCCGTGAATCCTCGGTGCTCCTGCGGGAACGCCACACGCCTGCGGGGCCGGGAAACGGCCGGCCCCGCAGGCAGCCGCCGGTTACTGCTTGGCGAGCCGTGCGTTGATCTCGGATTCGACGTCCTTGGCGGCATCGGCCGGGGACTTACCGCCGAGAACGGCCGTCATATAGCTCTTGATCGGGTTCGGCAGGTTCTCCACCGCGGCCCACTGCGGAATCAGCGGAGTGGTGCCGCCGGACTTCTCCGCGGCGGGCGCGGCGGCCGCGGCGGCCGGATTCTGCTGAGCGGCACCGGCCAGATCGGCGGACTTCGGGGTCCAGCCGGACTCCTTGACCATCTGTCCGTCGTTCTGCTTCGAGAGGGCGACCTTCAGGAATTCCTTGGCGAGTTCCTGGTTCTTGCCCATACCGGCGACGGCCAAGTTCGAGCCGCCGAGGAAAACGCCCTCGGGCTTGGCCGCGGTCTCACCGGGGATGGTGAAGAAGCCGATGTCCTTCTTGATTTCCGGGTTGGCCTTGACGGCGGTGGCGGCCTCGTAGCCCATGGCGATGAGGGCGCCGGTCCTACCCTTGGCGAAGACCTCACCCTGCTGCGGGGTGGCCTCGTCCTTGTTCTTGGGAGCGGTGCTGAAGGCCTGGTACTGCTGGTAGATGTCCATGGCCTTGGAGACCTTGGGGTCGCCGAGGTTGGAGACCCACTTGCCGCCCTGCTTCTTCACCAGGTCGGCGCCGGTGCCGATGGTCAGGCCGTCGAGGAAGTACCAGTTCTGGCCGGGGAGATACAGGGGCTCGGCGTCGGTCTTCTTCTTGATGGTGTCAAAGGCCTTGAAGAGCTCATTGCGCGTCTTGGGGGTGCCCTTGAGGCCGGCTTCGGCCCAGATCTTCTTGTTGTACATCACCACGCGGTTTCCGGCGAACCACGGCAGTGCGTACTGCTTTCCGTCGACGAGCGAGGCCTTGTTGAAGGCGTCGTTCCAGTCGGAGCCGATCTCCTTCTTCAGATCACCGAGTTCGGCGAGGGCGCCCGCGTTCGCGTAGGCGGCGGTCTGGGTGTTGCCGATTTCGACGACGTCCGGCGGGGTGTCCTCGGAAAGGGCGGTGCTCAGCTTCTGCTGAATGCCGTTCCACTGCTGAACCTTGAATTCGACACTGGCGCCGGTCTTCTTCTTGAACTGCTCGGAGACCTGTTTGGTCCACTGCGCCGGATTCGAACCACTCATCACCCAAACGGTCAGCTTCTGGCCCTTGAAGCCATCCGCGCCCGCCTTGTTGCCGTCGCTGGACCCACAGGCAGCGACACTCACCAGCATTCCCGCGACCGCCGTCGCTGCTATGAGCCCACGCTTCATTGCGCTCTCCCCCAAAGGCCGGGTGTGGTCTTTAATGGTTTAGACCAGTGCCCGCAGCTTGGCCTAGACCTTTTGGGGTGTCAAGGGTGTATAAGAGTCGCTGTCAGGTCCGTTACCGGACCGACACCTGGCAAGCCGGGACCTGCAAGGAAGCGCGGGAAACCCACCCGTGCCACGATGTGAGCCGCTACATACGGAGGAGCCGGTGACGGCAGCACGACAGGAGTCGGAGAGGCGGGTCATGGAGACGGACGGGGGCAACGGTGCCGAGAGCGGCGGTGGCACCGGCACGCGGACCGCGCGGGTACCCAAGTACTACCGCCTCAAGCGGCACTTGCTGGAGATCACCGAGACCTTGCCGCCCGGCACCCCGGTCCCGCCCGAGCGCACCCTCGCCGCGGAGTTCGACACCTCGCGCACGACGGTGCGTCAGGCCCTCCAGGAGCTGGTCGTCGAGGGCCGGCTGGAGCGCATCCAGGGCAAGGGCACCTTTGTCGCCAAGCCCAAGGTCTCCCAGGCGCTGCAACTGACGTCCTATACGGAGGACATGCGGGCCCAGGGCCTGGAGCCGGCCTCCCAGCTGCTGGACATCGGCTATGTCACCGCCGACGACCGGCTGGCCGGCCTGCTGGACATCTCCACCGGCGGCCGGGTGCTGCGCATCGAGCGGCTGCGGCTGGCCAGCGGCGAGCCGATGGCCATCGAGATCACCCATCTGTCGGCCAAACGCTTCCCCGCGCTCCGCCGGAACCTCGTCAAGTACACCTCCCTCTACACCGCACTGGCCGAGGTGTACGACGTCCGGCTGGCGGAGGCCGAGGAGACCATCGAGACCTCGCTGGCCACCCCGCGCGAGGCCGGTCTGCTGGGCACCGATGTCGGCCTGCCGATGCTGATGCTCTCCCGGCACTCGCTCGACGCCCAGGGGCAGCCGGTGGAGTGGGTGCGCTCGGTCTACCGGGGCGACCGCTACAAGTTCGTCGCCCGACTGCGCCGCCCCACGGACTGACCTGCCGCCCCGGGGTCCGCCCCGGGGCCCGGCGCACCCCTCAGCGCCCCTGAACATTTCCACCACAGCCGCCCCAAACGGGATGAATCAGGCAGCTGGTGGTACCGCGGAGGTGTCCCTCGTGTGGATTCTCCATACCGATATGCGGACAGCTAGTGACGCGCGCCACGCCCCTGCCATAGATTTCCAGCCGATTACACAGGAGACAGCCAGGGGACGGAGCCGCGGTCATGACACAGTCAGCCGAATCACCGGGTCGCAGACAGGTCGTCACACCCTCGCGTGTGGTGACCGGGATCTGCCTGATCGTCCCCTTCGTGGCGATGCTGTGGGTGAGTTCCTACGCCAGGGTCGAGCCGAGATTCATCGGGATCCCGTTCTTCTACTGGTACCAGATGGCGTGGGTGCCGATCTCGACCGTGCTCACGATGATCGCGTACAAGCTGGTGCAGCGTGAGCTGCGCGCCCGCAAGGGAGGTGCGGCCCAGTGACGCTCACCACGACCGCGGCGAGCACCTCCGAGGCGCTCGCCGCTTCCTCGACCAAGGGCGTCAACGGCGTGGCCCTCGCCGTCTTCGTCTTCTTCTTCCTGGCCGTGACGGTCATGGGCTTCCTGGCGGCCCGCTGGCGCAAGGCCGAGCAGTCCGCCAACCTCGACGAATGGGGGCTGGGCGGCCGCAGCTTCGGCACCTGGGTGACGTGGTTCCTGCTGGGCGGTGACCTCTACACCGCGTACACCTTCGTGGCCGTACCGGCGGCGATCTACGCGGCGGGCGCGTCCGGCTTCTTCGCCGTGCCGTACACGATCCTGGTCTACCCGCTCATCTTCACCTTCCTCCCCCGCCTCTGGTCGGTCTCGCACAAGCACGGCTACGTCACCACCTCCGACTTCGTCCGCGGCCGCTTCGGCTCCAAGGGACTGTCGCTGGCCGTGGCGCTCACCGGCATCCTCGCCACGATGCCGTACATCGCCCTCCAACTGGTCGGCATCCAGGCCGTCCTGGACGTGATGGGCATCGGCGGCGGCGAGCACACCAACTGGTTCGTCAAGGACCTGCCGCTGCTGATCGCGTTCGCCGTGCTGGCCGCGTACACCTACTCCTCGGGGCTGCGCGCCCCGGCGCTGATCGCGTTCGTCAAGGACGGCCTGATCTATCTCGTCATCGCCGTGGCGATCATCTACATCCCGATCAAGCTGGGCGGCTTCGGCGAGATCTTCGACACGGCCGGCAAGGCGCTCTCCCAGCCCGGCGCCGTCCCCGGCAAGCCGCGCGGCGAGCTGGTCAGCGGCCCGAACGCCCAGTGGGGGTACGCGACCTTGGCGCTCGGCTCGGCGCTGGCGCTCTTCATGTACCCGCACTCGATCACCGCGACGCTGTCCTCGCGCAGCCGCAACGTGATCCGCCGCAACACGACCATCCTGCCGCTGTACTCCCTCATGCTGGGCCTGCTGGCGCTGCTGGGCTTCATGGCGATCAAGGCCGGTACGGACATCCAGGGCAACCCGCAGCTGGCCATCCCGCAGCTGTTCGAGGACATGTTCCCGAGCTGGTTCTCCGGCGTGGCGTTCGCCGCGATCGGCATCGGCGCGCTGGTGCCCGCGGCCATCATGTCGATCGCCGCGGCCAACCTCTTCACCCGCAACGTCTACAAGGACTTCCTCAAGCCGGGCGCCACGCCCGAGCAGGAACACAAGGTCGCCAAGCTCGTCTCGCTGCTGGTGAAGGTCGGCGCGCTGGTCTTCGTCCTCACCATGGACAAGACGATCGCGATCAACTTCCAGCTGCTGGGCGGCATCTGGATCCTTCAGACCATGCCGTCCCTGGTCGGCGGCCTTTTCACCCGCTGGTTCCACCGCTGGGCACTGCTGGGCGGCTGGGCGGTCGGCATGCTCTACGGCACGCTCGCGGCGTACGGCGTCGCCAGCCCGACCCAGGCCCACTTCGGCGGCTCCAGCAAGGAGATCCCCGGCATCGGCGAAATCGGCTACATCGGCCTGACCGCCTTCGTCCTGAACGTCGTGGTGACGGTGGTCCTGACCATCGTCCTGAAGGCCGTAGGGGCCCCCGAGGGAACCGACGAGACCAGCCCCGCCGACTACACGGCGGACGCCGGCGACAAGGGCGTCTCCGTCGAACTCCCGCCGGCAACGCCGGAGGAGGCACCGGCGGGGCGCTGAACCGCCCCCTGCCGCACCTTCACGGGCCGCCGCGTTCCCCCGGGAACACGGCGGCCCGTTGGCGTGGGCCGTTCAGTTCACCCAGTTCTTCAGCTGCTCGGTTTCGAGGGTGATGCCCACCGGATCCGGCAGGTGAAGCGTCTTGCCGAACGGCACGGTGTGAACGGTCTCGTAGCTGCCGTCATCGGGTTCGCTGTAGACCACGATCCGGCAAGCTTGGCGGTCGATCAATAGGTAGAGCGGGATGCCGGTCCTCGCGTACGCACGGGGCTTCTCCACCCGGTCGCGCTGGTCGGTGTCCGAGTCATGCGAGGTGACTTCGACGACCATGAGCACCGGGTCGGGGTCTGCCCATTCACCCTGGCCCACGAAGGCATCGCACGGCACGAGCGAGGCGTCCGGACGAAGGCGGCCCTTTTGGTAGGTCTCCGCCTTCAGACCCTGGTTCGGATCGAGGAAGAGCTCCGGCCTGTGTTGCATGCAGATGCGAAGCAACCACTGGATGATCCGTCCGTGATCCCCGTCCGGCATCGCCTTGCTCCTGACCTTCCCGTCGATGAGTTCCAACCGCGCACCTTCTTCCAGGCGGGCGAGTATCCGGGAGGCCTCTTCGAAATGCTCGGTCTCCATGATGTGCGGACGGTCGGCGAGCGCGGTCATGAGGCCTTCTCCTTCTTCCACGGGACGGAGCAGAAAACGTAAAACCGACCATAGCCGAGGCCACTGACAGGCACTGCGTGATCACTCACGACACACTAGATATGGGGGTGCACGCGAAGGGCCACCCCCACATGTATGCTCGTCCTCGCTGTCGCCGCAGGGGAATCCGGTGGGAATCCGGAACTGTCCCGCAACGGTGTTGGAGCGGGCTCGGCCGGCCGGACAACGGCCCCGGCACGCCGCCCGTGAAGTCCGAAGACCTGCCGACGGTACGCCCGCACCGCCATGGGTGCGGACGTCGATACGTCCGGGCCCCGAGGGTTGGGCCGGTGGACGCCGCGCGGTGTGCCCGCGCACCCCTGACCGTCACGGGGTGCCGCATGCCCGCGTGCGCCCGTCGCGTCCCTCCCCTCCCGGCCCCCGCCGAGTGAGGGAGAGCAGCACGTGACCATCGCGCCAACGGAGCCCGCGTCAGACGCCGAGGTCGTGCCCCCCGCGGTAGCCACGCCTGCCGGCACCGCCGACGGCGGGCCCGGCCAGGACGGTCCGGGTGTCGCCCTGCTGCGCACCCTGACCGAGCTGACCGAGGATCTGACCGCGACCGACCCCGGCAAGGTGGCCGCCGCCGCCCTGCGCGGCCGGCATGCGGGCTCCGACGAGGCCGAACTGCGGTCGCTGGCCACCGATGCCGCGGCCGGTCTGATCGGTGACGAGCCGCAGTACTCCAAGCTCGCCGCGCGTCTGCTCACGCTCGCCATCGCGGAGGAGGCGGCCGGACAGGGGGCGGTCGCCTTCTCCGCCTCCGTCGAGGTCGGTCACCGCGAGGGGCTGATCGCCGACGAGACCGCGGAGTTCGTGCGCACCCACGCGGCCCGTCTGGACGCGCTGGTCGACAAGGCGCTGGCCGATGGCGCCGACGACCGGTTCGGCTACTTCGGCCTGCGCACCCTGCACTCGCGCTACCTCCTGCGGCACCCCACCACCCGTCAGGTCGTCGAGACCCCGCAGCACTTCCTGCTGCGGGTGGCCTGCGGCCTCGCCGAGGACCACAGCGACCGCGCCCTGGACGACGTCGCCGAGCTCTACCGCCTGACCAGCTCGCTGTCCTACCTGCCCTCCTCCCCCACCCTGTTCAACTCCGGTACCCGCCACCCGCAGATGTCGTCCTGCTACCTGCTGGACTCGCCGCTGGACGAGCTGGACTCGATCTACGACCGGTACCACCAGGTCGCGCGGCTCTCCAAGCACGCGGGCGGCATCGGCCTCTCGTACTCCCGTATCCGCGCCCGCGGTTCGCTGATCCGCGGCACCAACGGGCACTCCAACGGCATCGTGCCGTTCCTGCGCACCCTGGACGCCTCGGTCGCGGCCGTGAACCAGGGCGGCCGGCGCAAGGGCGCCGCCTGTGTCTACCTGGAGACCTGGCACGCGGACATCGAGGAGTTCCTGGAGCTGCGCGACAACACCGGTGAGGAGGCCCGCCGTACGCACAACCTGAACATCGCGCACTGGATCCCGGACGAGTTCATGCGTCGCGTGGAGGCGGACGCCGACTGGTCGCTGTTCTCGCCCTCGGACGCCCCGGAGCTGGTGGACCTGTGGGGCGACGAGTTCGACGCCGCCTACCGCAAGCTGGAGGCCGACGGCCGGGCGCTCAAGCAGATCCCGGCGCGGGTGCTGTACTCCCGCATGATGCGCACCCTGGCGCAGACCGGCAACGGCTGGATGACGTTCAAGGACGCCGCCAACCGCACCGCCAACCAGACCGCCGAGCCCGGCCAGGTCGTGCACTCCTCCAACCTGTGCACCGAGATCCTGGAGGTGACGAACGACGGGGAGACCGCGGTCTGCAACCTGGGGTCGGTCAACCTCGCGTCGCACCTGGGTGACAACGGTGAGATGGACTGGGAGCGGCTGGACGCCACGGTCCGCACCGCCGTCACCTTCCTCGACCGCGTGGTGGACATCAACTTCTACCCGACCGAGCAGGCCGGTGCCTCCAACTCCCGCTGGCGCCCGGTGGGTCTGGGCCTGATGGGCCTTCAGGACGTCTTCTTCCGGCTGCGGCTGCCCTTCGACTCGCCCGAGGCGCGGGAGCTGTCGACCCGGATCTCCGAGCGCATCATGCTCGCCGCCTACGAGGCGTCCGCCGACCTCGCCGAGCGGCACGGCCCGCACGAGGCGTGGTCCGCGACCCGCACCGCCCGCGGTGTGCTGCACCCGGACCACTACCCGAACGCGGAGCCGCGCTGGGCCGACCGCTGGGCCGCGCTGCGCACCCGTATCGCCGCGACCGGGATGCGCAACTCCCTGCTGCTGGCGATCGCGCCGACCGCGACCATCGCCTCCATCGCGGGCGTGTACGAGTGCATCGAGCCGCAGGTCTCCAACCTCTTCAAGCGCGAGACGCTGTCCGGCGAGTTCCTCCAGGTCAACGCCTATCTGATCGAGGAGCTCAAGGCCCTGGGGATGTGGGACGGACGGACCCGTGACGCGCTGCGCGAGGCCAACGGCTCGGTGCAGGACGTCGAGTGGATCCCCGAGGAGATCCGGGCGCTGTACCGCACCGCCTGGGAGATCCCGCAGCGCGCCCTGATCGACATGGCCGCGGCCCGTACGCCCTACCTCGACCAGAGCCAGTCGCTGAACCTCTTCATGGCGTCGCCGACCATCGGCAAGCTCAGCTCGATGTACGCCTACGCCTGGAAGCGCGGCATCAAGACGACGTACTACCTGCGCTCCCGTCCGGCGACCCGGATCGCGCAGTCGGCGCGCGGCGGAGCCGCCGCCACCCCCGCGCCCGTACCGCAGCAGGCCACCGACCCCGAGGCGGTCGCCTGCTCCCTGGAAAACCCCGAGTCCTGCGAGGCCTGCCAGTAATGACCACCGCACCCGAGACGAACGCGGCCGCCGCCCACACGGCCACCACCGGCACGAAGAACCTCCTGGACCCGGGCTTCGAACTCACGCTGCGCCCCATGCGGTACCCGGAGTTCTACGACCGCTACCGCGACGCGATCAAGAACACCTGGACCGTGGAGGAGGTCGACCTCCACTCCGACGTCGCCGACCTCGCCAAGCTCTCGCCGGGCGAGCAGCACATGATCGGCCGGCTGGTCGCGTTCTTCGCGACCGGTGACTCGATCGTCTCCAACAACCTCGTGCTGACGCTCTACAAGCACATCAACTCCCCCGAGGCGCGGCTGTACCTGAGCCGTCAGCTCTTCGAGGAGGCCGTGCACGTCCAGTTCTACTTGACGCTGCTGGACACCTACCTCCCCGACCCGGACGACCGCGCCGCCGCCTTCGCGGCCGTGGAGAACATCCCGTCCATCCGGGAGAAGGCCCAGTTCTGCTTCAAGTGGATGGACTCGGTCGAGAAGATCGACCGGCTGGAGTCCAAGGCCGACCGGCGCCGCTTCCTGCTGAACCTGATCTGCTTCGCGGCCTGTATCGAGGGGCTGTTCTTCTACGGCGCCTTCGCCTACGTGTACTGGTTCCGCTCGCGGGGCCTGCTGCACGGTCTGGCCACCGGCACCAACTGGGTCTTCCGCGACGAGTCCATGCACATGGAGTTCGCGTTCTCCGTGGTGGACACCGTGCGCGAGGAGGAGCCCGAGCTCTTCGACGACAAGCTGGAGCAGCAGGTCACCGACATGCTCAAGGAGGCCGTCGAGGCGGAGCTCCAGTTCGGCCGTGACCTGTGCGGTGAGGGCCTGCCGGGCATGAACACCGACTCGATGCGCGAGTACCTCCAGTGCGTCGCCGACCAGCGGTTGCAGCGGCTCGGCTTCGCGCCGGTCTACGGCTCGGAGAACCCGTTCTCCTTCATGGAGCTCCAGAACGTCCAGGAGCTGACCAACTTCTTCGAGCGCCGGGCATCCGCCTACCAGGTGGCCGTCGAGGGTTCGGTCTCCTTCGACGACGACTTCTAGAAGACGTACCGCGACGCCCCTTCGTCCCCGCCGCCCGCCGTTTGTGAGCGTTCTGTTACCTCGGCAACCGGAACCGGGGCCGTCACCTCTACCTGGGCATGAAGGGCACGAAGGAGCGTCGCCGGTTCATCGACTACCCACGCCGGGGACGGGAGGGTCCGCGCCGATGGCTGCCATCATGGCGCCAGTGGCTCGGCACCCTCTCGCTCGGCATCATCGGCCTGGCCGGCCTGTTCGCCGTGGTCTACGCGAACGTCGACATCCCGAACGAGAATGAGCTGGCGGGCAAGGAGGCCACCGTCTATTACTGGGCGGACGGCAGCCAGATGGTGAGCGTGGGCGCCGTCAACCGGCAGAACGTCACCCTCGACAAGGTTCCCGACTCTGTCGAGAATTCCGTGATCGCGGCGGAGAACGCCACGTTCTACACCGACGCCGGCGTCTCCCTCCAGGGCATCGGCCGTGCCCTGGTCAACATGGTCTCCGGCGAGGAGACCCAGGGCGGCTCCACCATCACCCAGCAGTATGTGAAGAACACCTATCTCTCGCAGGACCAGACGGTCACCCGCAAGATGAAGGAATTCATCATCTCGCTGAAGGTGAGCAACCAGAAGCCCAAGCAGGAGATTCTGCGCGGCTACCTCAACACCAGCTGGTTCGGCCGTGGTTCGTACGGCATCCAGGCCGCCGCCCACGCCTATTACGGCATTGACGCCAAGGACCTGGATCCCAGCCAGGGCGCCATGCTGGCGGCCTTGTTGAAGGGTTCGGAGCAGTACGACCCCGCACTGAGCAAGGCCAATCACGCGCGGGCCGTGGCACGGTGGAAGTGGATCCTCGACCGGCAGGTCATCACCGGGAAGATGAGCGAGCAGGAGCGGGCGAAGTACGACACCTTCCCCGAGCCCCGGGGGCTGTCGAAGCCCACCAGCCAGGCCGGCCAGACCGGCTATCTCGTCGATGTCGCCAACAAGTTCATCAAGTCCGACACCGGTCTGACCGACAAGGACCTGGCGCGCGGCGGCTATCGCATTCACACGACGTTCGACAAAAAGCGTACCCACCGGCTGGAAAAGGCCGTGCAGGACGTCCGCCGGGAGAACATCGATCCGCAGCAGCGCGCGGCCGACAACTATGTGGAGTTCGGCGCGGCCTCCGTGCGCCCCAAGGACGGGGCGATCGTCGCGCTCTACGGCGGCGCGGACGCCACCCGGCACTTCAGCAACAACGCGGACACCAGCGCGGTCCCGGCCGGCTCCGCCTTCAAACCGTTCGTGCTGGCGGCCGCGCTCCAGCGGCCGGACGGCGAGCCGGCGGACGCCACGGCGCAGCCGGTGGTGGACCAGAAGACCGCGGTGCCGGATCTGAGCGGCGCGCTGATGAAGGGCCAGAGCCCGCCGTTCGTGCAGGCCGGACAGCGCATCGGGCTGGAGCGGATCCGGGACCTCGCGGTGGCCGCGGGGCTGCGCAAGGAGAGCATGGCCCGCCTGGAGCAGACCTTCCCGCTGGGCACCTCGGCCCCCAGCGCGATACGGATGGCGAGCGCGTACACCACCTTCGCCAACGGCGGGCTGCACACCGACCCGTACGCGGTGTCCGAGATGACCCACGACGGCAAGAAGGTACCCGGCATCGACCGCCGCGAGCCCGAGCAGGTCCTCGACGCCGGGGTCGCCCAGCAGGTGTCCAGCGCCCTGGAGGGGGTGGGCTGGCGGAGCCTGGTGCAGGACAGCGGGACGGCCCAGCAGCCGGTCGCGGCCGGCCGCACGGAGCAGGGCGACCGGATGAAGTCGGCCTGGTTCATCGGCAGCCCGTCGGGCGTCGGCCCCGACCTCGGTCCCGGACCGGACAAGTGGGGCGGTGCCCGCCCCGGCCGGGTGCCCGGTGCCGTCGACGACAACCAGCCGACCACCGCCGTCACCATGTTCCGCAACAAGCCGGGAGCGCCCGAGCTGCTGCCGATGCAGGGCGTCGGCGGGGAGGGCACCGGGCTGGGGACGAGCATCCCGCCGAAGATCTGGCGCGCCTACCAGCAAGCGCCCTGAGCGAGCGGGGTGTCCGGCCACCAGGCCGGGCGCCCCGCTCCGCCCGCGTCAGTCGTTGGCGACGACGGGGTAGCGCGGCTCCAGCTCGGCCATCTGCTTCAGCGCGTCCTTGCGGTCCCGCTTGCTGAGCCGGTCGATGTAGAGGTAGCCGTAGAGGTGATCGGTCTCGTGCTGGAGGCAGCGCGCGAAGTAGCCGGTGCCCTCGACCGCGACCGGCTCGCCCTTGGCGTCCTGGCCGCGGACCACGGCGTAGTCGGGGCGGGCCAGCGAGGCGTAGGCGCCGGGCACGGACAGACAGCCCTCGTTGGAGTCGTCCAGGATCCGGCGCTCGGCCGGCAGCTCGTCCAGCACCGGGTTGCAGATCGCGCCGACGTGCCGGACGCCCTGGTCGTCCAGGCAGTCGTAGACGAAGACCTTCAGGTCCACACCGATCTGGTTCGCGGCCAGGCCCACGCCCTCGGCGGTCCGCTGGCTGGCGAACATGTCGTCGATGAGCTGGGCGAGCTGCTCGTCGAACTCCGTGACGTCCTTGCACTCCTTGTGGAGCACGGGGTTGCCGACGACCGTGATCGGCCGCGAGGTGCCGCGCTCACGGTGGGCGGTCTCCCGCTCCTCGGCGTCCGTGACGTCGTCGCTGAATGCTTCGTCCACGCGCTGGTCACCGTCTTGATCAAACACAGGCTGCTGGGCCATCTCCGCCGTACGCCTTCCTGAAAACCCTGAGTAGTCGCCCTACAGCCTACGGGGGCGCGGTCGGACTCTCAGCAGACCTCTTCCAGATCCCGCCATTCCCGGGTGTCCGGGCTGTCCGCGACCCAGCCGTCCAGCAGGCCCCGCACCAGGGCGGCGGGCGCCGCGATACCGCACTCGCGCTCCGGCACCCACAGCGAGCCCGAGCCCGCCGTGCGGTGTCCCAGCGGCCCGGGGTGACCGGGCTCACTGTGGTCGTGCGGGTCCAGATGCTCGCCGTCGCCCTCGTCGCTGGGCATCCGGCTCTCCGAGCACGTACGGCACAGCAGCCGGACCGAGGACGACCAGTCCTCGGCCGCGAAGCCCGCATCGGCCGCCAGCCGCTCCAGGGCGTCCCGGTCGGCCTCCGTGGCGGCCTCCAGGAGCACCACCCAGGTGGGGACCGGGGAGGGCGCCCACAGCTCGATCTCGTCGAAGACGGGATAGGCCCTCGTGGCACCGTCGGCGCCCGTGGC
The DNA here is from genome assembly GCF_023544705.1 of Streptomyces sp. MCA2. Taxonomy (NCBI): domain Bacteria; kingdom Bacillati; phylum Actinomycetota; class Actinomycetes; order Kitasatosporales; family Streptomycetaceae; genus Streptomyces; species Streptomyces sp. MCA2. Next base: position 24,815 of record NZ_JAMJFM010000049.1, on the reverse strand, counting down.
GGTGGTCCGCTCGCCGTGCGGGACGCCGTCGTGCAGCACCACCTCGCCCCAGCGCCGCCCGGAGGACGGCAGCGGGATCGACAGCACCTCGATACGGGCCGGGTCCAGCCGGCGGCCCCAGACCACCTCGGCCTCGCCCTCCGGGGAGAGCCGGACGGCGGCGCTGCCCAGGGCCATACCGAGCGGTTCGCCGGACGGCGAGCCCGTGCCGGGGACCTTGAGGCCGTAGGCCTGCCAGGAGCGGCGGGCCAGCGGCCAGTCCTGTAGGGCGGTGGCGGCGATTCCGACGTTCCACCAGTCGGGCGCCCCGCTCTCGCGGTCCAGCAGCGCGACCGCGCGCAGCCCGGCGGCCCTGGCCTGCTCCCAGTCGTGCCGGAACTTGTGCAGCAGGGCGAGGTTGAACCAGGACTCCGACAGCCACGGCTCCATGTCCGCGGCACGGGTCAGCAGCGCCCCCGCGTCCTCGTAACGGCCGTCGCCGATCAGCGTGAAAGCGCGGTCGGTCGCCTGCCGCCACGAGGCGGAGGGCCGGTGCCGTACCTTGCCGAAGATCCTCACGATTCCCGCCTGCTGGTTGCTCTTGATGCCGCTGAGGAGGGGTCCCGAGCGGCGTCCGGGGCCTTCTGAGGGGCCCACTCGACAACCTGCCACAGATTGCCGTCGGGCTCAGCCTGGTTTGCTGGTCCCCCTGCGGCTCCTTGCCCTTCGCCGACCCCCTGAACCCCCTGAAAGGGGCTTCCTTCGCATCCAACCATGCCCATCTCGGAGGCCGCTCATTACCCATGGGTTCCACGACCTCGGGCACTCTGTGAAGACGCAACGACGGGGCGGCGGCCCGCGCGAGCGGAAGACGGCCCCCGCAGGCCGCCGATGACCGCCGATGACCGCCCACTGCCCGTTTCCGGCCACACCGGGGCACTACGCATACGGGAGGGCGTCGCACAGGCCGGAGGACCGGACGCGGCCCGCCCGGCGGCGCCGGAACCCGCCGCGACAGTCGGGCATCTCACACCGCCCGGCCGCCGCACGAAAGGACCCTGGCCAGCGCCTCGACGACCCGGGGCTCGTGGTCCTGGGCGGTGGCCAGCCGCAGCCGCTCCAGGGCGCGCAGCGAGCCGCCCGGTCCCGCGGACTCCCCGGACAGATCGTCGTAGGCGTTGACCGTGCGGACGATACGCGCCGTGACCGGCTGGTCCCGGTACGGGTCGGCCTGCCGCTCGACGATCACCGCGACCTCCGCGGGGACCCCGGTCTGCCGGACCACGGCGCCGCCCAGCAGCGCGATCCGGCGCTGTTCGGCGGGCGGCAGCGGCGAGGTGGCGCCGTCCGGCACCGGGTCCAGGAGCGAGAGCTGGCCGATGTCGTGCATCAGGGCGGCGTATTCGAGAACGTCCAGATCCGGTTCGTTCAGCCCGAGTTCGCGGCCCACGGCGCGGCTGAGCGCGGCCACCCGGCGGGCGTGGCCGTGCGGCGTGTAGCCGGCGATCTCGGTGGAGCGGGCCAGCGAGGCGATGGTCTGGCGGTAGGTGGTGCGGACGGCCGCGAAGCGCCGGAAGGCGAACTGGGTCAGCAGCAGGGGCAGACAGAAGACCGGCAGCGCCCACAGCCCGGCGACCGCGGTGGCCAGCGAGATCACCACCCCGGTGGCACAGATCGCCGAGCCGATCCCGGGCAGCGCCCGCAACTCGTCGCGCAGCAGCGGCCCGTACGGCCAGCCGGTACGGGCGCGGGCGAGCGCCGCCGCCAGCACCGCGTCGCACAGCGCGGTCAGCGCCATCAGGCCGGTCATGAAGAGCGGATAGACCGGCCCGGAGGCCACCCAGGTGCCCAGCGTCCCGGTGTTGTAGAGCGGCTGGAAGCAGGTGGCGGCGAAGCCGATGGTCAGTATCCGGCGGGCGAGATGGTCCAGCGCCGGCCCCCGGCCGCGGGCGATCTGCGGGACGAGTCCGACCAGACCGGCCGCCAGGACCACGGCGACGGTCTGCGGTACGCCATGGGTCGTCGGCCGCCCGCCGGCCTCACCGAGCAGGGCGTACGCGAGCGCGCCGGCCGCACCGAGCGGGGCGCCCTCCCGTTCTCCCGGCGCCCGCCCGCCCCCGGCCGCCGGCGCGGGGCCCCAGCCCGCCAGCTCGCCCACCGCGATCAGCACCCCGAAGGCCAGCGCGATCCCGGGCTCGGCCAGGCCCTCCCAGAGCGTGTGGCCGAGCGACCAGCACGCCAGCGCACCGGCCGGGGCGTAGACCGCGGCGATCACGGCGCCGCCCCGTGCGGCCGGCATACCGGCGCGCGGGGGACGGGCGGCGCGGCTGTCCCCCGTCCGGCTCCCGGGCGGCCGGACCGGCCGGGGCCCCTCCGGGACGCCGCTCACCGCGCACCGTCCCGCCCGGCTCCTTCGGGCCGCAACGCGGGCCGCGGCGCCCGGTGCTGCCCGCCGGCGGCCGCCTCCCCGGCCCCCTGCGCCGCGACGGCGCCCTGCTCCGCGACGGCGCCCTGCCCCTCGCGCACCGCACCGGCCTCCCCGTCCGCCGCCGTCACCAGGTCCGGTTGCCAGCCGTACCGGTCGAGCGACGCCGCCAGCGCCCGGACCATCCGCGCGTCGAACTGCTCCCCCGCACATTTGCGCAGCTCCGCCACGGCCGCCGGCACCGGCCGGGCCCGGCGGTAGGAGCGGGTCGAGGTCATCGCGTCGAAGGCGTCGGCAACCGCCACCACCCGTGCGCACTCCGGGATGTGATGGCCCCTCAGGCCGTACGGGTAGCCGCGGCCGTCCAGCCGCTCGTGGTGGTGCAGGATCGCCGCCCGCGCCTCCTCCAGGAAGCCGATACCGCGCACGATCTCGTGCCCGTACTCGGGATGCAGCTCGATGACCCGGCGCTCCTCGGGCGTCAGCGGCCCGTCCTTGCGCAACAGCCGGGTGGGGACGCCGAGTTTGCCGACGTCGTGCAGGATGCCGGCGAACCGCAGCACCTCCACCCGGTCCTCCGCCATGCCCAGCTCCCGGGCGATCATCACCGACGCGCGCCCGACCCGCTCGCTGTGCCCGCGGGTGTAGCGGTCCTTGATGTCCACGGCCTGCACCAGGGCACGGATGGTGGCCTGATGGGCGGTGCGTTCACGGTGGTACTGGGCGAAGACCCAGCACGAGAGGCACATCGGCAGCAGCACCAGCAGCGCCGCCACGGGCCCGTACGAGCTGCGCCACAGGACCGCCATCATCAGCCCGGCCAGGCCGTGCACCAGATGCGGCCCCAGCGAACGGGTCAGCGCCCCGCGCCAGGCGGTGCGCGGCGGGTGCCGCTCGGCGGCGACCAGCACACCGCCGTCGAGCACCGCGAGCACCGCGCAGAAGGTCGCGGCGGCGGCCGCGGCCGGCAGCAGCAGAACGGGGAACTGCGGTGCGGACAGCGGATGGTGGCCGATGGCCCGGAAGACCTGGGCGGCCGCGCAGCAGGCCAGCGCCAGCTCGGCGGCGTGCCAGAGCCGGCGGGCGGCGGCCGAGCGCGCCTCGGCCGGCCCGGTCAGCGCGCCGGGGACGGCGGCCAGCGCGGCCAGCGGCGGCGGCAGCAGAAAGACCCCGGCGAGCAGGACGGGGCTGGCCCAGCCGGCGACGGAGCCGCCGGACGTGCCGGCGGAACCCGGGCCGTACGGCACCCGGCCGCCCAGCAGCGGGCAGCGGGGCAGCTGTTCGCACAGTACGTACAAGGTGGCCAGGGCCAGAGTGCTGCTCCAGGGGGCGCCGGCTCCGAGCCGTGACGCCGGGGCGGCACACAGCGCCGCGGCCAGTGTGGCGCAGCCGATATATCCTCGCGCGGCCGCCGGAAGTCCCCGCATCGCGCCCTCCTCACCATGCCCACCGCTCTCCCCCACGCCCTTGAGGAGCAGAGAGACCCCGTCGCCCTGCCTCCGCAGTGCGCTGGGGTCCGGTGAGAATAGAGGGGCTGGGGCACCGGGGAAGGTGCATCAGCGGATCGGGCGGGACGAATCGCCCCGCCCCTCACCCCTTAGGGTGATGTGCCGCCTTATTCGGCCCGCGCGGTTTTGGTCCGTGCATCGGCGGAACCGGTCGCTTCGGCCGGACCGGTCCCCTCCTCGGATGCGGCCGCCCGCTCGCGCTGTGCCTGTTCCTTCTTGGCCTGTTCGAGCACGCTCACCTCGGGCACGGTCTCCCCGGCCCGGATGAGGTCGATCCGGCCCATGACCTTGGAGCGCAGATCGCTGGGGACGTCGTCATGGCCGCAGCAGCGCTTGACGAGCTTCTTGACCGCCTGCTCCAGGCCGTACTTCTCCAGGCACGGCGAGCACTCGTCGAGATGCACCTGGAAATCTGCGCACTCCCCCTCGGGCATCTCCCGGTCGAGATACTCGTAGAGGTGATCAAGGACCTCTGAGCAGTCCTTCTCATGCGGGTCTCCGCAGCTCATGATCCCGAGCCTTTCCGGTCGTGCGACTCCGACGTGCGCGCGGACTGCGGGTCCGCGGCCGCCGCCCCCGCCGGAACCAGCCCGCGCTCACGGGCGTAATCCTCCAGCATGCCGCGCAGTTGGCGCCGGCCGCGATGCAGACGGGACATCACCGTGCCGATGGGTGTCCCCATGATGTCCGCGATCTCCTTGTACGCAAAGCCCTCGACATCCGCGAGGTAGACCGCGATACGGAATTCCTCGGGGATCTCCTGGAGCGCGGCCTTCACGTCCGAGTCGGGGAGATGGTCGAGCGCCTGGGACTCGGCGGAGCGCAGCCCGGTCGACATATGCGACTCGGCGCGCGCCAGCTGCCAGTCCTCGATCTCCTCGGCGGCACTGCGCTGGGGCTCGCGCTGCTTCTTGCGGTAGGAGTTGATGAAGGTGTTCGTGAGGATGCGGTACAGCCACGCCTTGAGGTTGGTGCCCTCCCGGAACTGGTGGAAGGACGCATACGCCTTGGCGTACGTCTCCTGCACCAGGTCCTCCGCGTCCGCCGGGTTGCGCGTCATGCGCAGCGCGGCGGAGTACATCTGGTCCAGGAACATCAGCGCGTCCCGCTCGAAGCGCGCATTGCGCTCGGCGGCGCTCTCCTGAGCCTTCTCCTCGGCCGTGCCGTCGGTCCCTGCGTCGGTACCGGTGACCGGACCCACCTCCTCCAACCCCGTCGTGGATCCGGATGCGGACCCACCCGATTCGGAGAATAGACGACGATCCGGTGCCGCCGCCGCTCCAGCCAGGGCGGGCTGCGTCACCTGCATCTGCGACCACGGCAGGTCAGCGGCCGGGCGGGCCGGGCAAGCGATTCCCATGCGGCGGACTCCCATTCCTCGTGCTTCACCGGACGTACTCGAGTACTACGCCTGGCACAACAGCCACGTCCGCCGGGGCATTCCCGGGATCCGCGCCAAGATCGGAGTCCCGGACCCGCACCCGGAGCGGCAAACGCGCTTGCCGCTCCGGCAAGGCGGGCGCAACGGTCAGCCGAACATCCCGTCCAGCCAGGCCGCCACCGCGTCCGTGATCACCGCCATCGACTCCGCCTCGCCCACGCCCGCCTTCTTCGGCACCGCGAAGCCGTGGTCACCGTGCGCCACCTCGGTGATCTCCGTCCCCGGCGGGAACTCCTCCGGCCGGCCGAACGGATCCCGGCCGCCCTGGACGACCAGCGTCGGCACCCCGGCGCCGGTCAGCTCGTCGGCCCGGGACTTCTCCGGCCGGCCCGGCGGATGCAGCGGAAAGCTGAGCGCGAGTACCGCGTGTGCGCCCAGTTCCCGCGCCGTACGGCAGGCCACCCGGGCACCGGCACTGCGGCCGCCGGCGACCACCGGCAGCCCCGGCTTCTCCAGCGCCGGCCACAGCGCGGTCCAGCCGGTGTCCAGGGTCTTCGGCGCGGGCGCCAGCTTCTTGCCCGCCACCCGCCACGGCTGCTCGACCAGCGCCACCGTGTACCCACGGGCCGGCAGCGCGGCGGCCAGGGCCCGCAGATCGCGTGCCTCGATGCCCCCGCCGGCGCCATGGCTCACGGCCACCACGGCCCGCGCCGGGGTGGCGTCGCGGTGCCAGGTGATCCGGGCGTCGCCCGCCGGTGTCGTGACGGTCTCGGTCTCCTTCGCCCCTGTGCTCATACCGCCCATCCTGCCCGTGCCGCGGCCGGAAGGTCACCGCAGCACGCCAGGGCGGCGTCCGAGGACCGGCGGGCGGGGACCGGCGGGCGGCCGGCACCACCCGCCCGTCGCGGGTTAGAACAGCGTGCCCACCTCGGGGCCGTCGAGCTCGGCGACCAGCTCGGGCCCGTTGTTGCGGACGTTGCTGACACCGGTCGGGACGGGATGGGCGCGCATCAGCCCGGCCGGCGGCGGCGTCAGCAGCTCACGCACCTCGTCGGGGTCGGTACGGGCCGGGTCGAGCCAGGCGTCCCAGCGGTCCGGCGTCAGGACCAGCGGCATCCGGGGGTGGATCTCGGCCAGGGACTGCGGCCCCGGGCCGCCGCCCGCCCCGGCCAGCGGGGTGGTCTCGGCCTCCGTGGTGACGACCGTGCAGGTCACCCACCAGGCCAGCGGATGGTCGCCCGGCAGCGTCCGGTCCCGCCAGAATTCGTACAGCCCGGCCATCGCCATCACCGTGCCGTCGGCGGGCGTGACGAAGTACGGCTGCTTACGGGGCCGCTTCTTCTTGCCCTGCTCCTCCAGCTGCCGCTCCGCGGCGTCGGTGACCCACTCGAAATACCCGTCACCGGGGAGCAGGCACCGACGGGTCGCGAAGGCCTGCCGGAAGGACGGCTTCTCGTGCACCGTCTCGGCCCGCGCATTGATCATCTTTGCCGCGGCCTCGGGTGATTTCGACCACGACGGGACCAGGCCCCACTTCAGCGTCCGCAGTTGCCGCGCCGGTCCGCCCGGCGGGAGGCCGTCCGCCGCCGCGCCCTTGAGGGGGCGTTCGAGCACCGCGTGCACCGGGGCCGTCGGAGCAACGTTCCAACTGGGTGCCAGGGTCTCCGTCGGCTCCCACTGCTGGACCCCGAAGATTCCCACCAGTTCCTCGGGCCGTCGACTCGCCGCATACCTACCGCACATGCATGCCACACTGCCATGCCACACGAAGGGGAGACATGGACACCGACCACCTCACCGACATATGGAGCCGGGTCTTCGGGACCCAGCCCGCCCCGTCGCTCTGGCTGGTGATCGTCACGGCGGTGCTCGCGCTGGGCGCCGTCGTCCCGCACACCGCCTGGCGGCTGGCACGCAACGCCATCACCATCGCCCACGAGGGCGGGCACGGCCTGATCGCCCTGCTCACCGGCCGCCGCCTGGACGGCATCCGGCTGCACTCGGACACCTCGGGTCTGACCGTTTCGCGGGGCAAGCCGACCGGTCTGGGCATGGTGCTGACCGCCGCGGCCGGCTACATCGCCCCGTCCCTGCTGGGCCTCGCGGGTGCCGCGCTGCTCGCCGCGGGGCACATCACGGCGCTGCTGTGGGGCGCGACCGCGCTGCTGCTGGCGCTGCTGGTCATGATCCGTAACGCCTACGGCGTGCTCACCGTCGTACTGACCGGCGCCGCGTTCGTGCTGGTCTCCTGGCTGACGACGGCGGATGTGCAGGCGGCGTTCGCCTATGCCGTGGTGTGGTTCCTGCTGCTGGGCGGGGTGCGGCCGCCGTTCGAGCTGATGGGCAAGCGGCACCGCGGGGGAGCCGTGGACTCCGATCCGGATCAGCTGGCGCGCCTGACCCATGTTCCGGCGGCCCTCTGGCTCGGCCTGTTCCACGTGGTGACGCTGTGCTCCCTGATCGGCGGCGGGCGCTGGCTGCTCGGCCTCTGACGCCAACCGCCCCGGGCCGGCGGCCGGTTCCCCTGCCGCCACGCCCAGGGGCGCCCACCGCATCCCCGCCCCCGGCACGCGAGCGCACTGCCCGTGCCATGTTCCGGAGGGGTTGCGCCGCTTTTGATCAAGATCGGCACCCTTGGCCAGCCATTAAAGTAAGGGCATGACCGAGAGCCCCGCACACCCCGCCCCATGGCCCGCCCCCCTCGCCGCCGGGGCCGTCGATGCCACCGTCACCGTGCCCGGCTCCAAATCGGTCACCAACCGCGGCCTGGTCCTGGCCGCCCTCTCCTCCGAGCCCGGCTGGCTGCGCCGCCCGCTGCGCTCCCGTGACACGCTCCTGATGGCCGAGGCGCTGCGCACCCTGGGCGTCGGCATCGAGGAGACGGCGTCCTCCAGCTCCGCCGGCTCCGCCGGCTCCGCCGGGCAGCCCGGCGGCGGCGAGGCCTGGCGGATCATCCCGGCAGGGCTGCACGGCCCGGCCACCATCGACGTCGGCAACGCCGGCACGGTCATGCGCTTCCTCCCCCCGGTCGCCGCGCTCGCCGACGGCCCGATCCGCTTCGACGGCGACCCGCGCTCCTACGAGCGTCCGCTCGGCGGCGTGATCGACGCGCTGCGCGCCCTGGGGGCCCGGATCGACGACGACAACCGCGGCGCGCTGCCGATGACGGTCTTCGGCAGCGGCGCGCTGGACGGCGGCCCGGTCGAGATCGACGCGTCCTCGTCCTCCCAGTTCGTCAGCGCCCTCCTGCTGTCCGCGCCGCGCTTCAACCAGGGCGTCGAGGTCCGGCACGTGGGCGCGGCGCTGCCCTCCATGCCGCACATCCGGATGACCGTCGACATGCTGCGCAGCGTCGGCGCGCAGGTGGACACCCCGGAGGCGGGCGGCGAGCCGAACGTCTGGCGGGTCACCCCGGGCGCGCTGCTCGGCCGCGATCTGGTCGTCGAGCCGGACCTGTCCAACGCCCAGCCGTTCCTGGCCGCGGCACTGGTCACCGGCGGCCGGGTCACCATCCCCGACTGGCCCGAGCACACCACCCAGCCCGGCGACGCGCTGCGCGAGATCTTCACCGCCATGGGCGGTTCCTGTGAGCTGACCGACCGCGGGCTGACCTTCACCGGCAGCGGCCGCATCCACGGCATCGACGTCGACCTGAGCGAGGTCGGCGAGCTGACCCCGGGCATCGCCGCGGTCGCCGCCCTGGCCGACTCGCCCTCCACACTGCGCGGGGTGGCGCATCTGCGGCTGCACGAGACCGACCGGCTGGCCGCGCTCACCAAGGAGCTCAACGAGCTCGGCGGCGATGTCACCGAGACCGCGGACGGGCTGCACATCCGGCCGCGCCCGCTGCACGGCGGGATCTTCCACACCTACGAGGACCACCGGCTGGCCACCGCCGCCGCGGTCATCGGCCTGGCGGTCGACGGTGTGGAGGTGGAGAACGTCGCCACCACCGCCAAGACCCTGCCCGACTTCCCCGCGATGTGGACGGACATGCTCGATCCGGCGGCCGTCCCCGCCCGGAGAGTCTGAGGGGTACCGCCGCCATGCGCCGCTACGGCAAGAACCCCGACGAGGACGACATCCGCGTCCGTCCCAACCCCAAGGGCAACCGCCCCCGGACGAACATCCGGCCCAAGCACGAGGACGCCGGTGAGGGTCTGGTGCTGACCGTCGACCGCGGCCGTCTGACCTGCCTCATCGAGGGCCGTACGGTCACCGCGATGAAGGCGCGCGAACTGGGCCGCAAGAGCGCGGTGGTCGGCGACCGGGTCGCCGTCGTCGGCGATCTGACCGGCACCAAGGACACCCTCGCCCGGATCGTCCGGGTCGAGCGGCGTTCCTCGACGCTGCGCCGTACGGCCGACGATGACGACCCGTTCGAGCGGGTCGTGGTCGCCAACGCCGACCAGCTCGCGATCGTCACCGCGCTCGCCGACCCGGAGCCGCGCCCCCGGCTCATCGACCGCTGTCTGGTCGCCGCCTTCGACGCGGGCCTCGATCCGCTGCTGGTGCTCACCAAGTCCGACCTGGCCTCCGCGGACACCCTGTTGGAGTCCTACGGCGATCTCGGTGTCCCCTACCTCGTCACCAACCGCGACGAACTCGCCGACGGCAGCGCCGCCGACCGGGTCAGGGCCGCGCTGACGGGCCGTATGACGGCGTTCGTCGGACACTCCGGGGTGGGCAAGACCACCCTGGTCAACTCCCTTGTCCCGGAGCGCCGTCGGGCCATCGGCCACGTCAACGCGGTCACCGGCCGCGGGCGGCACACCACCACCTCCGCGCTGGCGCTCCCGCTGCCCGACGACTCGGGCTGGGTCATCGACACCCCGGGCGTACGGTCCTTCGGGCTGCACCATGTCGACCCGTCCCGGGTCATCCACGCCTTCCCGGATCTGGAGCCCGGCACCGCCGGCTGCCCGCGTGCCTGTAGCCACGACGAACCGGACTGCGCGCTGGACGCATGGGTCGCCGACGGGCACGCCGATCCGGCCCGTCTCTACTCCCTGCGCCGTCTCCTGGCCACCCGCGAGCGACGCGAGGGCGACTGACCGCCGAAGTTTGCTGACGCCCGTCCGAGGTAAAGGCATAATCACACCGAGCCCGGCGTAGTGGTCCACCAGGCCCCGAGCGCCAGGACGGGGCCGGAACGAGTGATGTCGACGTCCCGTCGATGCTCACGCAGGACCGGCCCCAGCTGACGGAGGCAATGGCACATGGCGTGGCTGCTCGTCGTGGTGGCGGGGATCCTGGAGACCGGCTTCGCGGTCTGCCTCAAGCTTTCGCACGGCTTCACCCGCCTCTTCCCCACCATCGCCTTCGCGGCCTTCGCCCTCGGCAGCTTCGGTCTGCTGACGCTGGCGCTGCGCAAGCTCGACGTCGGGCCGGCGTACGCGGTGTGGACCGGCATCGGCGCGGCCGGTACGGCGATCTACGGCATGGTCTTCCTCGGCGATGTGGTCTCCACCCTGAAGATCGTCTCCATCACCATGGTCATCGTCGGCGTGGTCGGGCTCCAGCTGTCGGGGTCTGCGCACTGATCCCGGGGCCGCGCGCCCGCACAGCGACCGGTACCGGCCCCCGGTGCTCGTGACGCCGTCAACCCCTGCGGGCGCGTCACCCGCAGGACCCACGACCGTGTGACACCCCGTCATCCCCGGTCGCCCGGCGGCACACCGACCGGCATCCGGGCGAAGGCCCCCCGTACTAGCCGGGACACCGCCTCCGTCTCCAGCTCCCGCCTCGCACGCTGCGCCGGTATGCGGCCCGGCGCCGGCGCCGTGCCGGGAGCCGGCGGGGCGACCACACAGGCCAGGGTCAGCCGCGCCGCGGTCTCGCAGGCGGCACCCAGGGCGGGCAGCTCCTCCGCGGGCCAGTCGGGCTCCAGCGCCGCGACCGCCTGGTCGCAGAACCTGCCGACGAGCTCCGCGGGGCCCGGCAGCGGCACCTCCACGGGCGCCGGGGCCCGCTGCGCGGGGACGCCGGGCCGGACGGCCGGTAGCTGCACGGCGTCGGCGGGCGCCGGCGCAGGGGTCGGCAGCCGGTCGCCCCAGCAGCCGGTCAAAGCGGCCCTGACCAGGGGATTGGCGCGGGCGGTGCGCAGCGTCCAGGCGGCCGCGGCCACCACCCGGCCCGCCGCGTCGCCCCGTGTTCCGGCGGCCGAGGCGCCCCGGGCCAGCGCCCGTGCGACTCCGGCGAGGTAGCTCTCGGTCTCCCGGCGGACCAGGGCGCGGGCCAGCCCTTCCTTGCTGCCGAACTCGTTGTAGAGGGTCTGCCGGGAGACCCCGGCGGCGGCCGCGACATCGACCATCCGTACGGCCGGCCAGGGCCGGTTCATCAGTGCCGTGTAGGCGGCATCGAGCAGGGATTCACGCGCTGCGGGCATCCGTCGCCTCCCACGGCCGCCGGCCCAGGCGGCCGGTGTGCGCACAGAATTGACGCGGCGCCAGATGCTGTCAAGGGTCGTCGCAGCACCCGCTCACCGGCGGGGCCCGGGGTCGTCACACGCCCGGCGGCGCATGGTCGTGTGGCTCCTGCGTATACCAATCGATACTGTTCGCCCATGCCCGACTATCACGATGATCTTCGCCTCGGCCATGTCCTCGCGGACGCCGCGGACGCCGCCACCATGGAGCGCTTCAAGGCCCTCGACCTCAAGGTCGAGACCAAACCGGACATGACACCGGTGAGCGAGGCGGACAAGGCCGCCGAGGAACTCATCCGCGGCCAGCTCCAGCGGGCCCGGCCACGCGACGCGGTGCTCGGCGAGGAGTTCGGCAGCGAGGGCGCGGGGCCGCGTCGCTGGATCATCGACCCGATCGACGGCACGAAGAACTACGTCCGCGGGGTGCCGGTCTGGGCCACGCTGATCGCGCTGATGGAGCGCGGCGAGGGCGGTGACCGCCCGGTGGTCGGCATCGTCTCCGCACCGGCGCTCAACCGCCGCTGGTGGGCCGCCGGCGGCCTGGGCGCCTTCACCGGCCGCAGCCTGACCTCCGCGAGCCGGCTCCAGGTCTCGAAGGTCGGCCGCATCCAGGACGCCTCGTTCGCCTACTCCTCGCTGACCGGCTGGGAGGAGCGCGGCAAGCTGCCCAGCTTCCTCGATCTGAGCCGGGACTGCTGGCGCACCCGGGCCTACGGCGACTTCTGGCCGTACATGATGATCGCCGAGGGTTCGGTGGACATCTGCGCGGAGCCGGAGCTGTCGCTGTGGGACATGGCGGCCTGTGCGGTGGTCGTGAAGGAGGCCGGCGGACAGTTCACCGGTCTGGACGGAAAGCCGGGCCCGCACAGCGGCAACGCCGCGGCCTCGAACGGTCTGCTGCACGAGGATCTGCTGAGTTACCTCGGCGACTCCGCCCGCTGACCTGCGGCGGGGCGGGTCATTCGGACACCCGTCCCGCACTTGCCCCTTGTTGCATCGGCAGAGGCATGTGAACATGAGAATCCCCCACTTTGTGAACTTGTGAATCCCTTCGCAAGCACATTCACCAAGGAGGTGGCTCCACTCCATGCCCATGCACGTCAAAGACGCCATGAGCACGGTGGTCCTCACCATCGGGCCCGCTCACACCCTCCGTCAGGCGGCGCAGCTGATGGCGGCCCGCCGCATCGGCGCGGCCGTGGTCCTCGACAACGACAACAGCGGCATCGGCATCCTCACCGAGCGCGACATCCTCAATTCCCTCGGCGCGGGCGAGAACCCCGACCGGGAGACCGCCCAGACCCACACCACCTCGGACGTGGTCTTCGCCGCTCCGGACTGGACCCTGGACGAGGCCGCGGACGCCATGGTGCGCGGCGGCTTCCGTCATCTGATCGTGCTCGACGACCACGAGCCGGTCGGGGTGGTATCCGTACGCGACATCATCCGCTGCCGGTCGGCCGCCACGGAGCGGGCCCGCGCCGTACCCGCCTGAACCGCGAACGGCCCCGCGGCCGGACGCCCGAAGAGGCCGGAGCCCACTGGCGTCCGGCCTCTTCGGTTATTACGGCAAGCGACAATTGAGCAACCCCCACGGCGCGCAACCACTTCCGCGAGAGCGGCTGGGGGCACCTCCCGGCGTTAGCTGGGGGAGGCTTAGCCGCAAAGGGCTACCACTCAGCCGCGCAGGGCCTGGACCGCGGCTTCCAGCCGCTTGCCGTAGTCCGCGTCCGCCTTGCGGAAGTTCTCGATCGCCCGCTGGGCGATGTCGTCGCGGGAGACCTGGGAGATGAAGCCCGCCAGGTTGTCGATCAGGCGCTCCTTCTCGTCCTCCGCCATCAGGCGGTAGAGGGTGCCGGCCTGGACGAAGTCGTCGTCCTCGGCGTGCGAGGGCGCGGCCTGCTCGCCGGTGGGGCCGGTCACGGCGGCCGGCTGCCACAGGGGCCGGCCGGTCTCGACGGGGCCGCCGAAGCTGTTGGGCTCGTAGTTCTTCCGTCCGGCGTGACGGCCGTCGTAGAGGACACCGTCCCGGCCGTGGGTGCGCGCCTCGGTGGCGTGCGGGCGGTTCACCGGGAGGTGGTCGGCGTTGATGCCGACCCGGTAGCGGTGCGCGTCGCCGTACGCGAAGAGACGGCCCTGGAGCATCTTGTCGGGGGACGGGCCGATGCCCGGCACGAAGTGGTGCGGGGAGAAGACCGACTGCTCGACCTCGGCGAAGATGTTCTCCGGGTTGCGGTTGAGCTCCAGCTTGCCGATCTCGATCGGCGGGTAGTCCTCGTGCGGCCAGACCTTGGTCAGGTCGAACGGGTTGAAGCGGTAGCCGGCCGCGTCCGCTGCGGGCATGATCTGCACCTGGACGGTCCAGCTCGGGAAGTCGCCCCGCTCGATGGACTCGCGCAGATCGCGCTGGTGGCTGTCCGGGTCGAGGCCGGAGGTCTCGGCGGCCTCGGAGGTCGTGAGGTTCTTGATGCCCTGGTCGGTCTTGAAGTGGTACTTGACCCAGAAGGCCTCACCGGCGGCGTTGTTCCACTGGAAGGTGTGCGAGCCGTAGCCGTTCAAGTGGCGGTAGGAGGCGGGGATGCCGCGGTCGCCGAACAGCCACGTGACCTGGTGGGTGGACTCGGGCGAGAGGCCCCAGAAGTCCCAGACGTTGTCCGCCTCCTGCGAGCCGGTGTACGGGTCGCGCTTCTGGGTGTGGATGAAGTCGGGGAACTTGATGGCGTCCTTGATGAAGAACACCGGGGTGTTGTTGCCGACGAGGTCGTAATTGCCCTCTTCGGTGTAGAACTTCAGCGCGAAGCCGCGCGGGTCGCGCACCGCGTCGGCGGAGCCGAGGTTGCCCGCGACGGTCGAGAAGCGCAGGAAGGTCTCGGTCTGCTTGCCGACCTCGGAGAGGAACGCGGCGCGGGTGTACTCGGTCACATCCGCGGTCACCGTGAAGGTGCCGTACGCACCGGCGCCACGGGCGTGCACGATGCGCTCCGGGATGCGCTCACGGTTGAAGTGCGCGAGCTTCTCGATCAGGAGCTGGTCCTGGATGAGACCGGGCCCGCCGATGCCGGCCGTCTCGCTGTTCTGGTTGTCCCCGACCGGAGCCCCGGACTCCGTGGTCAGCGGTCCGGTGGTGCTCTCTACCGACACGTGCGCCTCCTGAAAAGTCTTCTCCACCTGCCCTTGGCTTGCGCCGGTCACGATCCTACATTGGACATTGTCTAAGTCAAGAAGAAGCCGAAACTCGTACTCGATCCGGCGATGGACCTGCGCTGCTACCCTGGCTGTATCTGACTGATAGGTGATTGGCATGAGTGACCTGCTGGAACGGCTCCGAGGACGCGGCTGGCGGCTGACCGCGCAGCGACGCGTCGTCGCCGAGGTCCTCGACGGGGACCACGTCCACTACACCGCCGACGAGGTGCACGCGCTGGCATCCGACCGGCTTCCCGAGATCTCGCGCGCCACGGTCTACAACACCCTCGGCGAACTGGTCTCGCTCGGTGAGGTGATCGAGGTGAGCACGGACGGCCGGGCCAAGCGCTACGACCCCAACGCCCACCACGACCACCAGCACCTCATCTGCTCGCAGTGCGGCACGATCCGTGACGTCCACGTCCAGGGCGACCCGCTCTCCGCGCTGCCCGAGCCGGAGCGCTACGGCTTCCAGGTCTCCGAGGTCACCGTGACCTACCGGGGCATCTGCCCCAACTGCCACGCCGCGCCCTGACACCAACGGGAGCCGGCCCCCGTCCGGGCCCTCCCCGCACCGCGTCACGCCGCACACCCCCCGAGCCCGCGTCCCTCCGGCCGCGGGCCGCTTCGCGTGCCCGTCCCGCCCACCGATCCCCGCTGCCACCCCGCACCCCACCTCCCCCACCGCACAGCCATGCCCGCACGCCCCTTGCCCGAATCTGACGCCCCGTCATATCGTCGGCCGCGCCGCGCTTTCCGGCCACCGGGCCCGACCGGGCCCGCGCCCCGCACCACGGCGGCACCCTGTCCGCACTCCGCAAGGAGCACCCCGTGGGAGAGCCGCACCCTTCCCCCGCAGCGCACCGCCCACCCGCCGAGCCGTCCGCCGCCCGCCCACCGGCCCTGCGCGCCCGCGCCCTGACCCGCTCGTTCGGCCGCGGCAGCGCGGCGCTGGCCGCCCTCGGCCCCGTCGACACCGAGATCGCACCGGGTGAATTCGTCTGTCTCGTCGGCCCGTCCGGCTGCGGCAAGTCGACCCTGCTGCGGATCGCCGCCGGGCTAATGCGCCCCAGCGAGGGCGAGCTGGAGATCCGCGCGAGCACCGACCGGCCGGCCGCAATGATCTTCCAGGACTACGGCATCCATGACTGGAAGACCGTGCTGGCCAATGTCCGCTTCGGCCTCGACATCCAGCGCGTGCCCCGTAAGGAGGCCGACGCACGGGCCCGCTCCTGGCTCGCGCGGATGGGTCTCGCCGACTTCGCCGGCGCCTATCCGGCCGCGCTCTCCGGCGGGATGCGCCAGCGCGTCGCCCTCGCCCGCGCGCTCGCCGTGGAGCCGGAGATGCTGCTGATGGACGAGCCGTTCGCGGCCCTCGACGCCCAGCTGCGCACCCTCCTCCAGGACGAGCTGCTCGACCTCACCCAGACCACCCGCACCACCACCCTCCTCATCACCCACAGCCTCGAAGAGGCCCTGGTCCTCGGTGACCGGGTCCTGGTGATGTCCGCCCGGCCCGGCCGGATCATCGCCGAACGCCGCCCGCCGTTCGGCCGTCCACGCACCGGCGCGGTCCGGGACACCCCCGAATTCACCGCCCTGAAGGCCGAGTTGTGGCAGCTGCTGCGCAACGAGGTCGACGGGTCCGCCACGGCACAGCCGACCGCCGAGGGGGCCGTCCCCGCATGACCGCCGCCCTGCACCCGCCCGGCCACGAGGACGGCCGGCCCGCCCCGGCCGGCCGTCTTCTCGTCCGCCGCCCCGGCCCCCAGGAGCTGCGCCCCCGGCGCACCCACCGCCGCCGGCGCACCCTGGAGATCTCCCTCGCCGTCGCCGTCCCGCTGCTGCTCGTCCTGCTGTGGCAGCTGGCCGCCGACCGGGCCTGGATCGACGCCCGCATCTACCCCGCGCCGTCCACGATCCTGGCCGACGGCCGGCAGCGCGCCCTGGCCGGCGACCTGTGGCCGGACGTGTGGGCCACGCTCCGGCGCGTGCTGGCCGGGTACGCCGTCGGCACCGTCTCCGGCTACCTCCTGGGCCTGCTGATGGGCTCGCTGCCGCTGGTACGGGCCGCCCTGGAACCCCTCCTGGACGCCCTGTACGTCGTGCCCAAACTCGCCCTGCTGCCGGTCTTCCTCAACATGTTCGGACTCGGCGAGGGACCGCAGGTCGCCCTCGTCGCCGCCACCGTCTTCTTCTTCGTCTGGATCTCCACCATGGCGGCGGTGCTGGCCATCCCCTCCGGGCACCGCGACGCCGGCCAGGTGTTCGGCGCGAGCGCCTGGCAGATGTTCCGGCACGTCCTGCTGCCGGCCTCCCTGCCCGCCGTCCTGGTGGGCGCCCGGATCGCCGCGGGCGTGGCCGTCCTCGTCATCGTCGCCTCCGAGCAGATCGCCGCCACCGACGGCCTCGGCCATCTGATCTTCGACTCCCGTGCCCTGTTCCAGAACGACGTGATGTGCGTCGGCATCGTCTGTGTGGCCGTCCTCGGGGTGCTCTTCTCCGAGCTGGTGCGGCTGGCCGGGCGCTTCCTCACCCCCTGGGCACCCCGCGACCGCGGCCGGTCCCAGAGCTGACCCACCGCACCGCCCCGTCCGACCCGACGCCGCCCCGCACGGAGGTCCCATGCGCACCCGCACCACCACCGTCGCCGTGCTCCTCACCGCCCTCGCCCTCGGCGCGGGCTGCGCCGCCCACAAGGACGACGGCGCCCCTGTTGCCGCTCCCCGCACCATCAAGCCCGTACAGGGCTGCGGCAAGGCCTCCTGGACCGACCCCGCCGACCTCGCCCCGGGCCGCACCCCCGCGCGCTGCGACCAGGGCGCCCCGGCCCCGCGCCCCCTCGCCGGGCGCCGCACGCTCACGGTCGCCACCGGCACCCTCAACGCCGAGTACGTGGCCCCGCTGCGGCTGGCCCTCGCCAGGGGTGAGTTCCGGAAGGAGGGCCTGGACGTCCGGCTGAAGGTCCTGCCCACCCCGGAGGCGCTGCCGCTGCTGGCCAAGGGCGACCTGGACGCCCTGTGGGCGGCCCCCGAGGCCGCCGTCGTCAACGGCATCAACGGCGGTTTCGACATCCGCTGGGTGGCCGGCAACTTCTCCCCCGCCCCGCGGTCCAAGAGCGGTCTGTGGGTGCGCCTGAAGAACGGGGAGAGCGCCTCCTCGGTCTCCCTCAAGGGGTCGAGGATGGGCACCATGATCGGGAAGGGCTCCGTGATCATGTACCCGATGGCCGCGTCCTTCGCCCGGCACGGCGCCGACCTGCGCTCCGTCGCCTTCCAGCAGCTCGGCTCCGCCGACGTACTGACCGCCCTGACCGGCGGCGGCGTGGACTCCGCCTGGCTCCTCGACCCGGTCTGGCGGCGGGTCGACGGCGACCGGAAATACACCTTCCTCGGCGGCCAGCCCCAGGGCGAACCGCTCGGCGGCGCCCTGTACGGGCCGAACCTGCTCCAGCGGGACCCGGACGCCGGGGTCGCCTTCCTGCGGGCCTACATCCGCACGGTCAACACGTACTTCGCCGGCGACTACAAGGCCGACCGGTCATTCGTCACCGGGCTCGCGGACCTCCTGGACCTCGACCGGACGATCCTCACCTCGGTGCCGTCGCTCCGGATGGACTGGGAGATCAGAAAGGGCACCGCGGACCGGCTCCAGAAGGCCTACCGGGACGCCGGCGTCACCAGGGGCGCACCGCTGCCGGAGCGCAGGCTGGTCGACCGCAGCCTGTACGCGGAGGCGGTCGGCCACCGGCTGCGGCGGTAGAACGGCGGACATGACGAAGGCCCGGATCCGCAAGGAATCCGGGCCTTCGTCTTTTCAGTAGCGGGGACAGGATTTGAACCTGCGACCTCTGGGTTATGAGCCCAGCGAGCTACCGAGCTGCTCCACCCCGCGTCGTTGTTGCCGTAACTCTAACCCCAGGCCGACGACCAGCGCAAATCCCTTCCGTACGGTCCAGGACCCGGCCCCGTGGACCGGGTCCTGGAGCGCATATGCGCGTCCGTGGCACCCGCTACGCGCTGAGCTCCTCCTGGAGCGCCGTCCGCAACCGCGCCGCACGCTCCGCCACCTCCGGCGGCCCCAGCTCGACGGCGCGCGCACACCAGCTCTGCGCCTCCGCGAGCGCACCGCGCCGGGCGGCGAGCAGCGCCAGCCGCAGCGCGGCCCGGCCATGGCCGCTCTCGGCGGCACGCTGCCACCACAGGGCGGCCTCGGGAAGGCTGCCCTCGCGCGCCAGCAGCAGCCCGAGGTTGAAGGCACCGTTACGGCTGCCGGCCTCGGCCGCCGCGCGGTACCAGTCGGCGGCTTCGACGGCGTCCCCACGAGCCGCCGCGAACATGCCAACCCGCACCTGGGCACGGCGGTGGCCCTGCCGCGCGGCCCGCTCGTACCACTGCACGCTCTCGTCGTCCGCCGTGCGCTCGCCGTCGGCCAGCCCCTCGCCCGCGGCCGCCGCCCTGCGGTCGAGCAGATCCGCGAGCCGGAAGGCCGCCTCGGCGCTGCCGCCGCCGGCCGCACAGCGCAGGTTCCGCTCCGCGTCCTGAAGCTCACCGTCCCGCAGCTGCACGATGGCGACCTGGAGGGCCGCCTCCGTGTGCCCGGCCGCGGCCGCCCGCTCGTACCAGGTGTGCGCCGTACGCTCCGCACCGCGCCCGGCGAAGAGGATGCCGAGGTTGAACGCGGCATCCACGCTGCCCGCCTCGGCCGCCTTGGAGAACCACGGCTCGGCCCCCGCGGCGTCTCCGCGCTGGAGCAGCAGGATGGCCAGCGCGTTGGCGGCCTCACGGTGCCCGGCGTAGGCGGCCCGGCGGTACCACTGCTCACCGCGCCCCTCCCGGCCCTGCTCGGCGCAGAGCAGCCCGATGTTGTAGGCGCCGTTCACATCGCCGGCGTCCAGCGCGACGCGGTACCAGCGCTCGGCGCTCTGGAGTTCACCGCGGTCGGCGTGCAGCGCACCCAGCGCATTGGCAGCGTTGCCATCGCCGTCCTGGGCCGCCCGCCGCCACCACTCCGCGGCGCTCTCCTCGTCCCCCGCGTCACGCAGCAGGAAGCCCAGCGCACAGGCCGCACGCGCCTCGCCGTCCTTGGCGGCGGACAGATACCAGCGGCCCGCCTCCTGGACGTCACCGCGATCCTCCAGCAGCGCGCCCAGTTGCAGCGCCGCCCGCCGGTGGCCCCGCGCGGCGGCCTGGCGGTACCACTGCTCGGCCTCCTCCTGCTGGGTCAGCTCGCCGTATGCGGGCACCGCACGCCGTTCCGCGTCGCGGCCGTCCTCGATGAGCCGCGCGAGGCGGTAGGCGGCCTCGCGGTGGCCACGCTCCGCGGCCGTACGGAACCAGCGCTCGGCGCCGATGTCGCCGCGGTGCTCCAGGAGGTCGGCCAGGGCATAGGCGCCCAGGCAGTGGCCGGACTCCGCGGACTGGCGCAGCCAGTACTCGGCCGCCGGCTCGTCACCGCGTTCGCGGTAGTGGCGCCCGAGGGCGTGCGCGGCGGCGGCGGAACCGGCGACGGCCGCGATGCGCCACCAGCCGGCCGCCTCGTCCCCGTAGCCCCGCTGGTGCAGCAGGACGCCGAGGTTGTTGGCCGCGGCGCGGTCACCTGCGGCGGCCGCGGAGCGCAGATGCGACTCGGCGCCGTCGAGGTCACCGCGGCGCAGCAGCATCGCGCCGAGCGCGCTCATGGCGGCGGTGTCGCCCGCCTCGGCGGCCCGGCGGTACCCGGACTCGGTCACGGCATCGGACGCTTCGGCGGCCTCCGCGGCCTCCATCGCGTCCATGTGCAGCTCGGATTCGCGCCCGTCGTCGGGCGCATGCACAAACCGGTCCGTCTCCAACAACCTTGCCTTGTCCCCCATAAGACCCATCGTCGCATCACCTGTAACCCGCGTACACCTGGTATACCGCAGCCAGTGAGGTCACTTCAGCGGTTTGTCGACTTCCCGACACGACGACTTGTCAAACTCAAGCACACACCTTCCCCACATCGGCCGTGCGACCCGCTGGGACCGGTAACGACCTGAGCACATGCCGAAGGCCCGGATCCTTGAGGATCCGGGCCTTCGGTCTTCCGTAGCGGGGACAGGATTTGAACCTGCGACCTCTGGGTTATGAGCCCAGCGAGCTACCGAGCTGCTCCACCCCGCGTCGTTGTGACTTCAAGGTATCACGGTAACGGGATGCCCCAGGACCACCGCGCCCCTGTGGCCGCCGGTGCGGAACCGGCGGCCACAGGGTGAGGGCATACGGCCGGCTCAGCCGCCCGGCTTGCCGCCCTTCTCGGACGCCTTCGCCGCGCGGTCCAGCGCCGCCTTGAGCTTCTTCTGGGCCTCGCCGTAACCGGCCCAGTCGCCTGCGGCACGCGCCTTCTCGCCCTCTTCGTAGGCCTTCTGCGCGTCGCCCAGGGCCTGCTGCACCGTCTGGCCGGACGGGGGCTGCTTACCGGTGTCGCCGCCCGGCGGCTCCTCGGTGCCCGTACTGGGCGCCTTCTTGCCGAAGACCACATCCAGCGCGTCCTTGAGGGAGTCCTCCAGGACGGGCTTGTTGTCGCCGTAGCTGACCAGCACCTTCTTCAGGAGCGGGTAGTTGGTGTTGGCGCCCCGCAGATACACCGGTTCGACGTAGAGCAGTCCGCCGTCCAGTGGCACGGTCAGCAGATTGCCGTACTCGATCTCCGAGTCGCCGAACTTCTTGAGGATGTTGAGCTCGTTGGCGATGACCGGATCGGAGTTGAACTTCGACTGCACCAGCTGCGGACCGGGCACCGGTGTCTCCGACGGCAGCTTCAGCAATCTGATCTTGCCGTAGTCGCCGCTGGTCGCATTGGCGTCGACGGCCATGAACGCACCGAGGTTGTCGCGCTTGTTGGGCGTGAAGGTCGTCGTCAGCGAGAACTGGCGGTTCTTCTGGTCCGGCATCTTCATGCTCAGGTAGTACGGCGGCACGGCGTTGCCCGACTTGGTCGTCGGGTCGTTCGGGATCTGCCAGCGCTCGGAGCCGGTGTAGAAGGTGCCCGGATCGGTGACGTGGTACGTGGTCAGCAGCTGACGCTGCACCTTGAAGAGGTCCTGCGGGTAGCGCAGGTGCTCCTTGAGCGCCGGGCTGATGGCGCTCTTCTTCTCGACGGTGCCGGGGAAGGACTTCATCCAGGTCTTGAGGACCGGGTCCTTGTCGTCCCACTGGTAGAGCTTGACCGAACCGTCGTAGGCGTCCACCGTCGCCTTGACGGAGTTACGGATGTAGTTGACCTGGTTCTGCTGGGCCACCACCGCCCGCTGTCCGTCGGTGAGCGAATCGGCCGTGCTGTCCCCGAGCGTGGTGCGCGAGGCGTACGGATAGCCGTTGCTGGTGGTGTAGGCGTCCACTATCCACTTGATCCGGCCGTCGATGACCGCCGGATAGGCGTCGCCGTCGATGGTCAGCCAGGGGGCGACGGATTCGACGCGCTCCTTGGGCGTGCGGTTGTACAGGATCCGCGAGCCCTTGCCGATCGCGCCGGAGTAGAGGATCTGCGGCTCCCCGAACGCCACCGCGTACGCGGCACGGTTGACCGGGTTGGCGAGGTTGACGCCGCTGTTGCCCCGGTAGCTGTAGCTCTTCTCGCCGCTGTCGTCGGAGTAGTCCAGCTCCTTCTGCGGACCGCCGACGATGGAGTACTGCGAGGTCTTCTCGCCGTAGTACACCCGCTGCTGGTACGGGGGGAGCTGCCCCTTGGACGGCAGATCCGACTCGGTGTACTTCGGACCGCCGCCCTCGGAGGCCTCGGTCCCCTTGGCCGCGACCGCGCCGTAGCCGTGGGTGTACTTGAAGTGGTCGTTGATCCAGTTGCGCTCGGGGATACCGGCGATGTTCAGCTCGCGCAGACCGATGACGGTGTCCTGCTCGGCGCCGCCCTTGTCCTTGTAGCGGTCGACGTCGAGGGTGGAGGGGAACTGGTAGTACCCGCGCACCTGCTGCTGTTGCTGGAAGGCCGGCGAGACCACGTTCGGGTCGAGCAGCCGCATGCTGGCCGTGGTGTCGGCGTCATCGCGCAGCCGCTGGCTGTCCGCCTTGCCGGTGGGCTGGTAGTCGCCCTTGTACGGCGTGACCTCGGAGTCCTGGATGTCGTACGCATCCCGGGTCGCCTTGATGTTCTGCTTGATGTACGGCGCTTCCTTGGCCTGCTCGTTCGGCTGGACCTGGAACTTCTGCACGATCGCCGGGTAGAGCCCGCCGATGAGGACCGCCGAGAGCACCATCAGGCCGAAGCCGATCACCGGCAGCTGCCACGTCCGCCGCCAGAGGGTGGCGAAGAACAGCACCGCGCAGATCGCCGCGATGAAGAACAGGATCGTCTTCGCCGGCAGATAGGCGTTGGCGTCGACATACCGCAGGCCCGTCCAGTTGTCGGCCGACTTCAGGCCGCTGGACTTGACCGCCAGGCCGTACCGGTCGAGCCAGTACGCGATCGCCTTGAGCGAGACGAAAATGCCCAGCAGCACCGACAGATGGCCGGTGGCCGCCGCGGTCGCCCGCGAGCCGGGGCTGGTCAGCCGCAGCCCGCCGTAGAGGTAGTGCGTCAGCGCCGCGGCGACCAGGCACAGCACCGCGCAGGCGAAGCCGAAGCTCAACAGGAAGCGGTACCAGGGCAGGTCGAAGGTGTAGAAGGCGATGTCCTTGCCGAACTGCGGGTCCGTCTTGCCGAACGGCACGCCGTTGACCCACAGGAGCCAGGTACGCCACTCGCCGGAGGCGGAGGCCCCGGCGATCAGGCCGATCACCGCGGTGACCGCGATCAGCGCCCACTTCTTGAACGGGGCGATCCCCATCCGGTAGCGGTCCAGGCTCTGCTGCTCCACGGACATCGCGCTCAGCGGCGGCCGCAGCCGGTGCGCCAGCCAGACGTTGACGCCGACGGCCACGGCCATCAGGACGCCGAAGGAGAAGAACAGGCCGATCTTGGTCCACAGGGTGGTGGTGAAGACCGAGGAGAACTTGACCGAGCGGTACCAGAGCCAATCGGTCCAGAACCCCGCAAACATCACGAAGAGCATGGCCAAAACGGCCAGCACACCCAACGTCATGAGCAGGGTCCGGATCCGCCGCGATGGTCGGCCGACTCTGATCCGTGGCCCTGTCGGGCCTCCGCCGCGGTCCGGCATCTGGAAAGCCAAGGTGCGCACCTCGAAGTTCGCTGTCGTGTTGAGCAGGCCCGGCGATAGTAGGACCCACCGATGCAACTTACGAAGGCTTTACTCAGTTCCCGCTTTCCGGGGTACACAAGGCACGATGTTGAGCATGACCAACCTCCCCGTTGACGGCACCCCCCTCGCCGCCGACCCCCTGACCCGCGCGGTGCTCGAGATCGACGAGTACAGCGCCGGGCTCGGCTGGGATCAGCCCGCCCGACTGTTCGCCCTCGTCGACACCGCCAAGCTGCGCGAGCAGGAGCCCTCGCTCGCCGCCCAGCTCGGCATCGACGACTCCACCACCGCGTCCCTGACCCCCGTGGAACAGGACGAGATCCCGGCGGGCGTCCCGCTGGACGAGTTCCTCGCCACCATCGCCTGGCCGGATGCCGTGGCCGGCTGCGCGCTGACCGTGGAGCGGCTGATGCTGCCGCCGTCCGCGGAGGACTCCGAGCCCGCGGGCATGGACGAGGCGCAGCTCGCCAAGTGGGTCGCCCGGCACCCGGACCGCCAGGAAGTCCGGATGACGGTGGCCGTACTGCGCGACGGACGGCGTGAGTCGGCGCTGCGACTGCGCGAGAAGGACTCCACGTCCGAGGTGCTCACCGGCTCGGCGCTGGTGCCGGGCCTCGCGGAAGCACTGGCGGCGACGTTCGAGGGCTGACCGCGGCCCACCATGGCTGACGCCCGGGCCGGACGTGCGCGTCCGGCCCGGAGGGCTCCCCGGTACTCCGGGCCGCTAGGGC
>NZ_JAMJFM010000048.1:0-76180 GCF_023544705.1 Streptomyces sp. MCA2 | reverse complement strand
GCGTAGGTGCCCGCCGATACCTGTTCTTCAGGCCCCCGACAGCGTCCCGTCCGACAGCGGACAGCTACCTTCCCCCACTCTCGGCTTCGCTCGAGTGGGAGGTGCCCCCATCGCGCGCTGATCAATTAGGTTGGGAGATGGCGGGGCCGGTACGAGATGAAGAAGGCTGATGTCCGAGATGAACGCAGAAGGCCGCAGCAGGCTCGATCAGATGCCTGAGTGGACCGCGCTGAGCAAGCACCGGGAGCAGCTGGCGCAGGTGCATCTGCGCGAGCTCTTCGAGCGGGACCCGGCGCGCGCCGAGCGCTACACCCTCCAGGTCGGTGATCTGCACCTGGACTACTCCAAGCACCTGGTCACCGACGAGACACTGGAGCTGCTGCGCGACCTGGCCGCGGCGACCGGTGTGGCGGAGCTGCGGGACGCGATGTTCCGCGGGGAGAAGATCAACGTCACCGAGCAGCGCTCCGTGCTGCACGTCGCGCTGCGCGCCCCCGCCTCCGAGGTCATCGAGAGCGACGGCGAGAACGTCGTCCCCGGAGTGCACCACGTCCTGACGAGGATGGGCACCTTCTGCGACCGGATCCGCTCCGGCGACTGGAAGGGCCACACCGGCAAGCGCATCAAGACCGTCGTCAACATCGGTATCGGCGGCTCGGACCTGGGTCCGGCGATGGCGTACGAGGCGCTGCGCGCCTTCACCCACCGGGACATGCAGTTCCGCTTCGTCTCCAATGTGGACGGCGCCGATCTGCACGAGGCGGTGCGCGATCTGGACCCGGCCGAGACGCTGTTCATCGTCGCCTCGAAGACCTTCACCACCATCGAGACGATCACCAACGCCACCTCGGCCCGCGACTGGCTGCTGACCGGTCTGGGCGCCGGGACCGAAGCCGTCGCCAAGCACTTCGTGGCGGTGTCGACCAACGCCGGGAAGGTCGCGGAGTTCGGCATCGACACGGACAACATGTTCGAGTTCTGGGACTGGGTCGGCGGCCGTTACTCCTACGACTCCGCCATCGGCCTGTCGCTGATGGTGGCGATCGGCCCGGAGCGCTTCCGCGAGATGCTGGCCGGCTTCCACCTCGTCGACGAGCACTTCCGCACCGCCCCGCCGCAGGAGAACGTCCCGCTGCTGCTGGGACTGCTCGGCATCTGGTACGGCAACTTCTGGGACGCCCAGTCGCATGCCGTGCTGCCCTACAGCCACTACTTCTCCAAGTTCACCGCCTACCTCCAGCAGCTGGACATGGAGTCCGACGGCAAGTCCGTCGACCGCGAGGGCAACCGGGTCGACTGGCAGACCGGCCCCGTCGTCTGGGGCACCCCCGGCACGAACGGCCAGCACGCGTACTACCAGTTGCTCCACCAGGGCACGAAGATGATCCCGGCCGACTTCATCGGCTTCGCCCGGCCGGTCGCCGATCTCCAGCCGGGCCTGGTCGCCCAGCACGACCTGCTGATGGCCAATCTGTTCGCCCAGGGCCAGGCGCTGGCGTTCGGCAAGACGCCCGACGAGGTGCGCGCCGAGGGCGTGGCCGAGGAACTGGTGCCGCACAAGACGTTCCCGGGCAACCGCCCCAACACCACCATCCTGGCCAAGGAGCTCAGCCCGTCCGTGCTGGGCCAGTTGGTCGCGCTCTACGAGCACAAGGTGTTCGTCCAGGGCGCGGTGTGGAACATCGACTCCTTCGACCAGTGGGGCGTGGAGCTGGGCAAGGTCCTCGCCAAGCGCGTCGAACCGGCGCTGACGGAGGGCGCCGAGGTGCCGGGCCTCGACGCCTCCACGTCCGGCCTGGTCGCCAAGTACCGGGAGCTGCGCGGGCGTTGATCCGCCGGATCGCCGCAGGTCGACCGTGGTGACGCCGAAGGCCCCGCACCCTGGAGGGTGCGGGGCCTTCGGCATGGCCCGGTGCGGCGGTCAGGCCGACGCCGGCGGGTAGAGGTCGCGCGGCAGCTGGGCCGCCGCCGCCTCGTCCAGCAGCCACAGGGTCCGGCTGCGGCCCCGTGCGCCGGCTGCCGGGGCCTGGACCTCTCCGGCGCCGGAGAGGGCCATGGCTGCGGCGTTGGCCTTGTCCTCGCCGGCCGCCAGCAGCCACACCTCCCGTGCCGCGCGGATCGCGGGCAGGGTCAGCGAGATGCGGGTGGGCGGCGGCTTCGGTGCGCCGTGCACCCCCACCACCGTCCGCTCCTGCTCGTAGACGGCAGGCAGCTCAGGGAAGAGCGAGGCGACATGGGTGTCCGGGCCGACCCCCACCAGCAGCACGTCGAAGGACGGCACCGGGCCGTGGTCCTCGGGGCCCGCGGCGGCGGCGAGTTCGGCCGCGTACGCCTCGGCGGCGGCGTCGGCGTCATTGCCGTACGGGCCGTCCGACGGGGGCATGGGGTGTACCCGGGACGGGTCCAGCGGGACGCTGTCCAGCAGCACCTCCCTGGCCTGGGTGTAGTTGCGCTCCGGATCGCCGTCCGGCAGGAACCGCTCGTCGCCCCACCACAGGTCGAGCCGCGACCAGTCCACCGCGTCCCGGGCGGGTGCCTCGGCGAGGGCCGCGAGCAGCCCGTTGCCGTTGCGCCCGCCCGTCAGGACCACGGAGGCGAAGCCGCGGGCGGCCTGCGCGTCCACGATCTTCGTGATCAGCCGGGCCGCCGCGGCCTTGGCCATCAGCTCCTTGTCGCGGTGGACGACCACCTGCGGAGCGCTCACTTGGCGGCCGCCTTCTTTGCGGCCTTCTTCGCCGCGGGCTTCTCCGGGGCGCTCTCGCCGGCCGCCGGCTCGCCGGCGCCCGGGTTCCCGCTCCTGCCGTCACCGATCCGGTCCACGCCGTACTTCAGCGACTGGGCGTAGATCTCGTCCGGGTCGAGCCGGCGCAGCTCCTCGGCGAGCAGCTCGGCGGTGTCCCGCCGCTTGAGCGCCACCGCGCGGTCCGGCTGGGCCGGCATCGAGAGCGTGGCCAGCGAACCGTCCGGGCGGTCCAGCACGATCGCGCCGTTGGCGGACTCCATCCGTGCGGCCGTCAGACCGGGGCCGTCGGAGACCTTGCGGGTGACCGGGATCTTCAGCCTGTCGGCCAGCCACATGGCGAGCAGCTCGCAGCTGGGGTTGAACTCCTCGCCGGTCACCTCGGCCGAGGTGACCTTGCACGGGGCCTGGTCGAGCGCCGCCGCCAGCATCGAGCGCCAGGGCGTGATGCGGGCCCAGGACAGGTCCGTGTCGCCCGGCGTGTAGGTGTCGGCGCGCGCGGACAGCTCCTGGATGGGCTGCTCGGCGGCGTAGGCGTCGGTGACCCGGCGCTGGGCCAGCGCGCCCAGCGGATCCTTGGCCGGGTCCAGCGGGGCGTTCACCGCCCACCAGACCACGACCGGGGCGTCCGGCAGCAGCAGCGGCAGCACCACCGACTGGGCGTGGTCGATCACATCGCCGTACAGCCGGAGTATGACCGTCTCGCCGGTGCCGGCTTCCGTGCCGAGCCGCACCTCGGCGTCGAGGCGGGCCTTGGCGCGGTCGCGCGGCGACCGGCTGACCCGCTTGATGACCACGAGCGTGCGCGAGGGGTGCTCACGGGACGCGTCGTTGGCCGCCCGCAGCGCGTCGTAGGCGTTCTCCTCGTCGGTGACGATGACGAGGGTGAGCACCATGCCGATGGCCGGGGTGCCGATGGCGCGGCGGCCCTGGACCAGTGCCTTGTTGATCTTGCTGGACGTGGTTTCCGTCAAATCGATCTTCATGGCCGACGCCAGCTCCGTCCGTCTCGTGCGAGCATTTCGTCCGCCTCGGTGGGGCCCCACGTGCCCGCCGGGTACTGCGCGGGCCTGCCGTGCTTGTCCCAGTACTCCTCGATCGGGTCGAGGATCCGCCAGGACTGCTCCACCTCCTCCACGCGCGGGAAGAGGTTGGCGTCGCCGAGCAGCACATCGAGGATCAGCCGCTCGTAGGCCTCGGGGCTGGACTCCGTGAAGGACTCGCCGTAGGCGAAGTCCATCGACACGTCCCGCACCTCCATCGAGGTGCCCGGCACCTTGGAGCCGAACCTGACGGTCACGCCCTCGTCCGGCTGCACCCGGATGACCAGGGCGTTCTGCCCCAGTTCCTCGGTGGCGGTGCGGTCGAAGGGGGAGTGCGGGGCGCGCTGGAAGATCACCGCGATCTCGGTGACGCGGCGGCCGAGGCGCTTGCCGGTACGCAGGTAGAACGGGACGCCCGCCCAGCGGCGGTTGTCGATCGACAGCTTGATCGCGGCATAGGTGTCGGTCTTCGACTTCGGGTCGATGCCGTCTTCCTGGAGGTAGCCGACGGCCTTCTCGCCGCCCTGCCAGCCCTCCGTGTACTGCGCGCGGACCGTCTCCCTGCCGGGATCCTTGGGCAGCCGGACCGCGCCCAGCACCTTGGTCTTCTCCGCGACCAGCGAATCCGCCTCGAAGGAGGAGGGCTCCTCCATCGTGGTCAGCGCCAGCAGCTGGAGGAGGTGGTTCTGGATGACGTCACGGGCGGCGCCGATGCCGTCGTAGTAGCCGGCCCGGCCGCCGATGCCGATGTCCTCGGCCATCGTGATCTGGACATGGTCGACGTAGCTGCGGTTCCACAGCGGCTCGAACATCGTGTTGGCGAAGCGCAGCGCCAGGATGTTCTGGACCGTCTCCTTGCCCAGGTAGTGGTCGATCCGGAAGACCTCGTGGGGCGGAAAGACCTCGTGGACGATCCGGTTGAGCTCCTTGGCGCTCTCCAGGTTGTGCCCGAACGGCTTCTCGATGACCGCGCGCCGCCAGGAGCCCTCCTTCTGGTCGGCCAGCCCGTGCTTCTTCAGCTGCTGGACGACCTGGGGGAAGAACTTCGGCGGTACGGACAGGTAGAAGGCGAAGTTGCCGTTGGTGCCCTGGGCCTTGTCGAGCTCGTTTATCGTCTCCTTGAGCGTCTCGAAGGCCTCGTCGTCGTCGAAGTTGCCCTGGACGAAGCGGCAGCCCTGGACGAGCTGCTGCCAGACCTCCTCGCGGAACGGCGTACGCGAGTGTTCCTTGACAGCCGTGTACACCTCCTGCGCGAAGTCCTCGTGTTCCCACTCCCGGCGGGCGAACCCGACGAGCGAGAAACCCGGCGGCAGCAGACCGCGGTTGGCCAGGTCGTAGACAGCAGGCATCAGCTTTTTACGGGACAAATCGCCCGTGACGCCAAAGATCACCAGGCCCGACGGCCCCGCGATACGCGGGAGCCGTCGGTCCAGGGCGTCACGAAGCGGGTTGGCTCCGTGTGCATCAGACAAGGGAGATCAGCCCTCCGAGGGAGCGAGGCGCGCGAGTTCCGCCTCCGTGGACTTGAGCAGGTCGTTCCAGGACGCCTCGAACTTCTCCACGCCCTCGTCCTCCAGGACCCGCACGACGTCGTCGTACGAGATCCCGAGCTTTCCGATCGCCTCCAGGTCGGCCCTGGCGGCGTCGTACGTGCCGCGCACGGTGTCACCGGTGATCGCGCCGTGGTCGGCGGTGGCCTCCAGGGTGGCCTCCGGCATGGTGTTGACCGTGCCCGGGGCGACCAGCTCGTCCACGTACAGCGTGTCCTTGAAGGCCGGGTCCTTGACACCGGTCGAGGCCCACAGCGGACGCTGCTTGTTGGCGCCGGCCTTGTCGAGGGCGGCCCAGCGGTCCGAGGAGAAGACCTCCTCGTACGCCTCGTAGGCCAGCCGGGCGTTGGCCAGCGCGGCCTTGCCCTTGAGGCCCTTGGCCTCGTCCGTGCCCAGCTTCTCCAGGCGCTTGTCGATCTCGGTGTCCACACGGGACACGAAGAACGACGCCACCGAACGGATCAGGGACAGGTCCAGGCCCGCGGCCTTGGCCTTCTCCAGGCCCGCCAGGTAGGCGTCCATGACCTCGCGGTAGCGCTCCAGCGAGAAGATCAGCGTGACATTGACGCTGATGCCGAGGCCGATGACCTCGGTGATCGCCGGGAGGCCCGCCTTGGTGGCCGGGATCTTGATCAGCGTGTTCGGGCGGTCCACCAGCCACGCCAGCTGCTTGGCCTCGGCGATGGTCGGGGTGGTGTGGTGCGCCAGGCGCGGGTCCACCTCGATCGAGACCCGGCCGTCCTGGCCGCCGGTGGCGTCGAAGACCGGACGCAGGATGTCGGCGGCGTCACGGACGTCCGCCGTCGTGATCATGCGGATGGCTTCCTCGACGGTGACCTTACGGGCGGCGAGGTCGGCGAGCTGCTGCTCGTAGCCGTCACCCGAGGAGATCGCCTTCTGGAAGATCGACGGGTTCGTCGTGACACCGACGACGTGCTGCTGGTCGATCAGCTCGGCGAGGTTGCCGGACGTGATGCGCTTGCGCGACAGGTCGTCCAGCCAGATCGCGACGCCTTCGTCGGAGAGGCGCTTGAGTGCGTCTGTCATGGGTTCTGCATCTCCTACTTGTCGTGTACGGGCGTCAGCGCGCGGCGGCTTCGATCGATTCCCGGGCGGCGGAGGCGACCGCGTCGGCGGTGAAGCCGAACTCGCGGAACAGCACCTTGGCGTCGGCCGAGGCACCGAAGTGCTCCAGGGACACGATGCGTCCGGCGTCACCGACGAAGCGGTGCCAGGTCAGACCGATGCCGGCTTCGACGGCGACACGGGCCTTGACGGACGGGGGGAGCACGCTGTCGCGGTAGGCCTGGTCCTGCTGCTCGAACCACTCGACGCACGGCATCGACACCACGCGGGTGGGGACGCCCTCGGCCTGAAGCTGCTCGCGCGCCTCGACGGCGAGCTGGAGCTCGGAACCGGTACCGATCAGCACGACCTGCGGCGTGGTGCTCTTGCCGTCGGCCCCTTCGGCGTCGAACCGGATGTAGCCGCCCTTGGCGGTGTCCTCGTCGGCCGGGTACGTCGGCACGCCCTGACGGGTCAGCGCGAGGCCGTGCGGGGCCCCCACGCCGTACTCCTTGGTCCAGCGCTTGAGGATCTCGCGCCAGGCGATGGCGGTCTCGTTGGCGTCGGCCGGACGCACGATGTTCAGGTTCGGGATGGCGCGCAGCGCGGCCAGGTGCTCGACCGGCTGGTGGGTCGGGCCGTCCTCGCCCAGGCCGATGGAGTCATGCGTCCACACGTACGTCACCGGCAGGTGCATCAGCGCGGACAGCCGGACGGCGTTGCGCATGTAGTCGGAGAACACCAGGAAGGTGCCGCCGTAGACACGGGTGTTGCCGTGCAGAGTGATGCCGTTCATCTCCGCGGCCATGGAGTGCTCACGGATACCGAAGTGGATCGTGCGGCCGTACGGGTTCGCGCCCGGCAGGGGGTTGCCCTCGGGCAGGAACGACGAGGTCTTGTCGATCGTGGTGTTGTTCGAGCCCGCCAGGTCGGCGGAGCCGCCCCACAGCTCGGGGATGACCGCACCGAGCGCGTGCAGTACCTTGCCGGACGCGGCGCGGGTGGCCACGGCCTTGCCGGTCTCGAACGACGGGAGGTGGTCCGCCCAGCCCTCGGGCAGCTCGCCCGCGGCGATCCGGTCGAACTCCGCGGCGTGCTCGGGCTGGGTCGTGCGCCAGTCGGCGAACCCCTTCTCCCACTCCTTCTTGAGGTCACGGCCGTGGTCGAGTGCCGCGCGGGTGTGCGCGAGCACCTCCTCGGGGACCTCGAAGGACTGCTCCGGGTCGAAGCCCAGGACACGCTTGGTGGCCGCGACCTCCTCGTCGCCCAGCGCCGAGCCGTGCGCGGCCTCGGTGTTCTGGGCGTTGGGGGCCGGCCAGGCGATGATCGAGCGCATCGCGATGAACGACGGGCGCCCGGTCTCGGCCTTCGCCGCCTCGATGGCGCGGAACAGCGCCTCGGGGTCCAGGTCGCCGTTCGCCTTCGGAGCCACCCGCTGCACGTGCCAGCCGTAGGCCTCGTAGCGCTTGCAGGTGTCCTCGGAGACCGCGGTCTCGGTGTCGCCCTCGATCGAGATGTGGTTGTCGTCCCACAGCATGATGAGGTTGCCGAGCTTCTGGTGGCCCGCGAGCGAGGACGCCTCGGCGGAGATGCCCTCCTGGAGGCAGCCGTCGCCGGCGATGGCGTAGATGGTGTGGTCGAAGGGCGAGCTGCCCTGGGGCGCGTCCGGGTCGAACAGACCGCGCTCGTAACGGGCGGCCATCGCCATGCCCACCGCGTTGGCGACACCCTGGCCCAGCGGGCCGGTGGTGGTCTCCACGCCGGTGGTGTGGCCGTACTCGGGGTGGCCCGGGGTCTTCGACTCCCAGGTGCGGAACGCCTTCAGGTCGTCCAGCTCCAGGCCGTAACCGGCGAGGTAGAGCTGGATGTAGAGGGTCAGGCTGGAGTGGCCCGCGGAGAGGACGAACCGGTCGCGGCCGGTCCAGTTCGCGTCCGCCGGGTCGTGCCGCATCAGCTTCTGGAAGAGAAGGTAGGCGGCCGGCGCCAGGCTCATGGCCGTACCGGGATGGCCGTTACCGACCTTCTGCACGGAATCCATGGCCAGGACACGGACGGTGTCCACTGCCCGCTGATCCAGTTCGGTCCACTCGAGATCTGTGGTGGTCGGCTTGGTGCTCACCCTGAGTCAGGGCTCCTCTCCACATGTCGAATGCCGCGGACGGTATGTCCGCCAGGCGGTGTCGAGCCTACCCCCGCAAGGGCGTGCGTCTTTTCGACGCTCAGTCGGCGATTTCGGCGCTCAGTCGGTGGGCGTAGGCCATGGCGTCTCGCCGCTTCGGGCGCTTACCTCAGGACTTGGGGCATTCCCGGTCCTGAGGTGAGGCCCTACGACCAGACTGCCGGGCGGCGGCCCCCTTCGCCTCCCGAACGCCGGGCGGATGCCAGGGGGAAGATGCCGTCACCACCCCACGGCCGGGCGCCCAACACGACCCCACCCCCGCGAAGATCGCCGTATGGCCAACGTCTAAAGTGGCGTGGTACGCGCAAGCCCTTCACCGGGTATTCACGGCCGGAAGGGCTTGCAGGCCTTATCTCTTCTGCGGCAAAGGCCGCCGATGTTACTTCCAGGGGTGTGCGTGACGGCCGTCGAATCCCGACCCGCGGGTGGGGGCACCGCCCACGCCGTCAAGGCTGTGGGGGAGTGCTCTCAAGTTCCCCGGAATCCCGGTGAGCGGCCGTTCGGGGCCCGCGTCAAGGCGTTCGTGGCGCTGACCAAGCCACGGGTCATCGAGCTGCTGCTGATGACCACCGTGCCGGTGATGTTCCTGGCGGCCAAGGGTGTACCTGACCTGTGGCTGGTGCTGGCGACCTGCATCGGCGGATATCTCTCCGCCGGTGGTGCCGCCGCCTTCAACATGTACATCGACCGTGACATCGATGCGCTGATGGACCGTACGTCCCAGCGGCCCCTGATCACCGGCATGGTGAGCCCCCGCGAATGCCTGGTCTTCGCGACCGCCCTCGCGGTCGGCTCCACGGCCTGGTTCTGGGTCCTCGTCAACCCGCTGTCGGCCATGCTGTCGCTCGGTGCGCTGTTTTTCTACGTCGTCGTTTACACGATGATCCTCAAGCGGCGGACCAGCCAGAACATCGTCTGGGGCGGTATCGCGGGCTGTATGCCGGTCTTCATCGGCTGGTCCGCGGTGACGAATTCGGTGTCCTGGGCCGCGCTGGTCCTCTTCCTCGTCATCTTCTTCTGGACGCCGCCGCACTACTGGCCGCTGTCGATGAAGGTCAAGGACGACTATGCGCGCGTCGGTGTGCCGATGCTGCCGGCCGTCGTGGGCAACAAGGCCGTCGCGCGGCAGATCGTCGCCTACAGCTGGGTGATGGTGGCCGTGTCGCTGCTGCTCCAGCCGCTGGGCTACACGGGCTGGTTCTACACCGTCGTCGCGGTCGCCTGCGGCGTCTTCTGGCTCAAGGAGGCGCACGGTCTCCAGGCCCGCGCCAAGGCCGGGATCACGGGCGCCAAGCTCAAGGAGATGCGGCTGTTCCACTGGTCCATCACCTATGTGTCGCTGCTGTTCGTCGCCGTCGCCGTGGATCCCTTCCTTCACTGATTACCGATGGGTAGCATGCTGTTCATGGCAGACACCCAGCAGGCAGACGAGCAGACGGAGACGGCGGCCGGGGCGCGCACCGACAAGCGGGCCGGCAAGCGCGCGGACAAGCTCGCCAAGCAGATCCGTGCCTTCGCCGCCACCCACGGCGGCAGCGCCGAAGGCCAGCTCGCACACATCGGCCGCGGCCGCACCCGGATCGCGCTCGTCGGGGCCGACGGCGAGTGGGGCAACCTCGTCGCGGACACCTTCGGCTCCGCCAAGGACGCCGCCGACAAGGCCGGCATCACGCTCCACGACGACTTCGACGGCGACTTCGCCGCCAAGGTCCGTACCGGCCGCTACGAGTGGTCCCGGATGGCGGGCATCCAGGTGGGCGGCCCGGCCAACAGCTGACGGGGTGCCGGGCGCCGTGCGCCGGGGCGTACGCCGGAAGCGGAGCCCGCTACCTCACCACCTCCTCGCCCGTTAAGCCCACCAGGCGCGGCGCTCCGGCCGCGCTCGGCGGGTTCTCGGCGAGGAGGGGCGGATGGACGGACTTCCACCGCTCATCGATCAGTACAGCCATGGTGCGGTGCATGGCGAGCTCGGCCTCGGCTCCTTCGAGACCCACCTCGCGGCCGCGGTCGGCGCACACGGCCCGGCCCCCGTCGGCACCAGCTACTTCGACAGCTTCACCGGCCTGGCGATACGCCGCTGGTGCCCCCCGCTGCTGGGCCTGGACCCGCACTGCCCGCCCGCCCGCTACCTGGCCCGCCGGCGCGAGGTCGGCGCTTACCGGGCCGGACGTCTGCTGCTGCGCGGCTCCGGCATCGGCACGTTCCTGCTGGAGGCCGGCACCCCCAGCGAGCTGACCTCGGCCACCGAACTCGCCACCGCCGCCGAGGCCGAGGCCCATGAGGTCGTACGGCTCGAACCGCTCGCGGAGCAGGTCGCCGACACTTCCGGCAGCGTCGACTCCTTCCTCGGCTACACCGCCGAGGCCCTGTACGCCGCGGCCCAGCACACCACCGCCTTCGCCTCCGGCGCCACCTACTGCGACGGGCACGCCCCCGAGGCCGGCGAGGTACGGCGCGCCGCGGACCGCTGGCTGCGCGGCCGCCGGCCCGGCGAGCGGCTGGGCGAGCCCGCGCTCGTACGGCATCTGCTGTGGAGCGCGGTGGCGACCGGTCTTCCGGTGCAGCTGCACTGCCCCGACCCGGGGCCGCTGGCGGGCTTTCTGCGTGCCACGACCGGTATCGGCTCGGCTCTCGTGCTGCTGCCGCGGGCGCCGCACCACCGGCGGGCGGCACAGCTCGCCGCGGTGCACACCCATGTGTACGCGGACGCCGGGCCCTGCCCGGAGGAGACGCTCGGTCAGGCGCCGTTCGGCAAGCTGCTGTTCTCCTCGGGCGCCCGCGGGCTGCCCGAGCTGTATGTGACCGGCGCCCGGTGCTTTCTGCGGGCCATGGGCCGCCTCGTACGGGAGTGGACCGACGAGGGGCTGTGCGGCACCGAGGACGGGCGGCGGATCACCGAGATGGTCGGGTCGGGGACCGCGCGCCGGGTCTACCGGCTGAGCGCGGAGGCCGGCTGAGGTGCGGCGGCCTCCTGCTCGCCGGCGGGAACGGACCCGCTGGGGTCCTCCTCCTGGAGCGGACCGCGGTCGCGCAGCGACAGACCGACCCGCAGCACACAGATCCACACCAGGGCCGAACCCAGCATGTGGAGCCCGATGACGATCTCGGGCAGACCCATGAAGTACTGGACGTAGCCGATGACGCCCTGGAGCGCGATACAGGCGAACAGCTCCAGGAGCGTCCGGCGCGGGGCGGCCGGCGCCTTGACGGCGCGCAGCGTGAACCACAGGGCGACGGACAGGCCGACGACGATGTAGACGAAGTCGACGTGCAGCTGGGTGATCTCCTGCCAGTCCAGCGGGATGCGGTGGACCTTCTTGGCGTCGCCCGCGTGCGGGCCGGTGCCCGTGACGACCGTGCCGATGACGGTGAGCGCGCCGGTCGCGGCCACCAGCAGCCGGGCCAGCTGCCGCGCCGGACGGGGGACCAGATCGCGCGGTTCCTCGTCGCCCTCGCTCGCCCGCTTCCAGCTCAGTACCGCGACCGTGAGCAGCGCCGTGGCCGCCAGGAAGTGCGAGCTGACGATGTACGGGTTCAGGCCGGTGAGGACCGTGACGCCGCCGATGACGGCGTTGCTCATGACGAGCCAGAACTGCGCCCAGCCGAGCCGGGTGAGCGAGCGGCGCCGGGGGTGACGGGCGCGGGCGGCGATGATGAACAGGCCGACCACCGCGCACAGGACGTACGTGAGCATGCGGTTGCCGAACTCGATGAGCCCGTTGATGCCCATCGCGGCGGTCGGAGTCAGGCTGTCCGGCGTGCACTTGGGCCAGGTCGAGCAGCCCAGCCCGGACTGGCTGAGCCGGACCGCGCCACCCGTGACGACGATGATCACGGCCATGACGACGGTGGCCAGCGCGGCCCGGCGCACAAAGGCCGCGGACGGCTGCCAGCGGCGGGCGATCAGCTCAAGGGGATTCAGCGTGTTCGGCACGGGAGCCATCGTAGGCGGCGCCTTGTGCAAACTTTCACGAGGGGTGCGTAACCCACCGGACCCGCTCGGAACCACTCCGCATCACGGCCGTCCGGCGGCTCACTCCCAGCGGAAGAAGCGGGCCGCCGTGCCCAGACCCAGCACCGACCAGCCGGCCAGGATGCCCAGGTCCCGCCAGGGGATGCCGGCGCCGTGCTGGAGGACGTCGCGCAGCCCGTCGGACAGCGCCGCGATCGGCAGCAGCCCGAGGACGCTCTGGGCGGCCTCCGGGAACTTCTCCAGCGGGACGATCACGCCGCCGCCGACCAGCAGCAGCAGGAACACCAGGTTGGCCGCCGCGAGGGTGGCCTCGGCCTTGAGGGTGCCGGCCATCAGCAGGCCCAGGCCCGAGAAGGCGGCGGTGCCCAGCAGGAGCAGCAGCACCACGGAGAGCGGGTTGCCGTGCGGGGACCAGCCCAGCGCCAGGGCCACGGCCGTCAGCAGCGCGACCTGGAGGACCTCGGTGACCAGCACCGCGCAGGTCTTGGCGGTCATCAGCCCCCAGCGCGGCAGCGGTGAGACGGCGAGCCGCTTGAGCACCCCGTAGCGCCGCTCGAAGCCGGTCGCGATGGCCTGGCCGGTGAACGCGGTCGACAGCACGGCGAGCGCCAGGATGCCGGGCGCCAGGAAGTCGACGGAGCGGCCCGCACCGCCCGCCGTATCGGTGGGCACCGCGACGATGTCGACGGCGGAGAACAGCACCAGCAGCAGCGTCGGGATGATGACGGTCAGCAGCAGCTGCTCGCCGTTGCGCAGCAGCATCCTGGTCTCCAGGGCCGCCTGTGCGCGGATCATCCGGGGCAGCGGGGCCGCACCGGGCCGCGGGGTGAACGTGCCGGTGACGCCACCGGCCTCGGTCGTGGTCATGCGCGCAGCTCCTTGCCGGTGAGCTCCAAGAAGACGTCCTCCAGGGTGTGGCGTTCGACGGCTATCGCGTCGGGCATCACGCCGTTCTGGGCGCACCAGGAGGCGACGGTGGCCAGCAGCTGCGGGTTGACCTTGCCGTGCACGCGGTAGACGCCGGCGGCAGGTTCCGTGGCGGCGCTGTCGGCGGGCAGCGCCTTGAGGAGCGAGGCGATGTCGAGGCCGGGGCGGCCGGTGAAGCGCAGGCTGTTCTCCGCGCCGCCGCGGCACAGCTCGTCCGGGGTGCCCTGGGCGATCACCCGGCCGCCGTCGATGATCGCGACGTGGTCGGCGAGCTGCTCGGCCTCGTCCATGAAGTGGGTGGTCAGTACGGTGCTGACGCCGTCGGCGCGCAGTTCCCGTACGAGGTCCCAGGTGGCGTGCCGGGCCTGCGGGTCGAGGCCGGCCGTCGGCTCGTCGAGGAAGACCAGTTCGGGGCGGCCGACCACGGCCATCGCCAGCGCGAGGCGCTGCTGCTGGCCGCCGGACAGCCGCCGGTAGGGCGTCCGGCCGCAGCTGCCCAGGCCGAGCCGCTCGATGAGCAGGCCGACGTCGAGGGGGTGGGCGTGAAGGGTGGCGGTGTGCCGCAGCATCTCCTCCGCCTTGGCGCCCGCGTAGACGCCGCCGGACTGGAGCATCACGCCGATCCGCGGCCGCAGCGCCGCGGCGTCGGCGACCGGGTCCAGGCCCAGGACCCGGACCCGGCCGGCGTCCGGGCGGCGGTAGCCCTCGCAGATTTCGACGGTGGTGGTCTTGCCGGCGCCGTTGGGGCCGAGCACGGCGGTCACCGCGCCGCGTGCGACGGTCAGGTCGAGGCCGTCCACGGCGGTCTTGGTCCCGTATCGCTTGACCAGGCCGTCGACCTCGACGGCAGGCTCTCGTCCGGGGGTCCGGGGGGCGCCCCCCGGGGAGGTGCTGCGCATGGCGGGCAGTCTACGGAGAGTGGCGGGGAGTACTTCAACGGGGGCGCAGCTGCTTTTCCGCGCCCGGGTACGCAATCCGGCGGTGTGCGGCCCTACCAATTTCGCCGCCCCTCGCGCCCCGGTGCGCCCCCACCCGGCGGGACCGTCCCGTCGCAGGTCGGCAGGGCTTCCAGGGGCTCGGAAGGTACTTGAAATTAGGGCAGCCTAAGTGATAGAGGCCACCCGTCCGTGATCCGGACGAGGCTTGTATCGCTTTGGCGAATTACGCAACAATGGCGTTGTGAAATACGCGAGCGAGGATCAGGAAGGGCCCGAGGTCGAACAGACCGCCGGGCCGGCCGCCTCCGCGCACGAGCAGACCGAGCGGCGCGGGACGGGCGCCGCGCCTGCCCCGGCGCCGCACGACGAACAGCAGGGCACCCGCAACAGGGTCGCCCGCTCCATTCTCGACCACGGTCCGTCCACCGCCGCCGAGCTGGCCCTGAGGCTGGAACTGACCCAGGCGGCCGTCCGCCGGCATCTGGACGCGCTGGCCGCCGAGGGCGTCGTCGAGCCCCGCGAGAAGCGGGTCTACGGCGCGCGGGGCCGCGGCCGCCCGGCCAAGGCCTTCGCCCTCACCGACTGCGGGCGCGACGCCTTCGACCAGGCCTACGACCAGCTCGCCTCCGACGCGCTGCGCTGGATCGCGCAGAGCGCGGGCGGCGGCGAGAAGGGCGAGGCCGCCGTCGCCGCGTTCGCCCGCGCACGGCTCGCCGTCCAGGCCGAGGGCTACCGCAAGGCGGTCGAGTCCGCCGATCCCGAGGCCCGTACCGAGGCCCTGGCGAAGGCGTTGACCGCCGACGGGTACGCTGCTACGGCGCGCAGCGCCCCCAATCCCCAGCTCGGTGAACAGCTCTGCCAGCACCACTGCCCGGTTGCCCATGTCGCCGAGCAGTACCCGCAGCTGTGCGAGGCGGAGACCGAGGTCTTCTCCCGATTGCTCGGGACCCACGTACAGCGACTTGCCACCATCGCCCACGGCGACGGAGTGTGCACGACCTTCATCCCGAAGGCCGGTGCCGGCAAGGCCGCTCACAGCACCGCACGCACCACCAAGACCACCACAGCATCTGCAAGCACGGCCGGGAGGAACCCCGCATGACGCTCCCTACGGAGACTGCTCACCCTGAGCTCGAGGGCCTGGGCAAGTACGAATACGGCTGGGCCGACTCCGACGTGGCCGGCGCCTCGGCCAAGCGCGGTCTTTCCGAGGCCGTCGTCCGCGACATCTCGGCGAAGAAGAGTGAGCCGGAGTGGATGCTCAAGCTCCGCCTCAAGGGTCTGAAGCTGTTCGGCAAGAAGCCCATGCCGAACTGGGGCTCGGACCTGTCGGGCATCGACTTCGACAACATCAAGTACTTCGTCCGCTCCACCGAGCAGCAGGCCGCCTCCTGGGAGGACCTGCCCGAGGACATCAAGAACACCTACGACAAGCTCGGCATCCCCGAGGCGGAGAAGCAGCGCCTGGTCGCCGGTGTCGCCGCGCAGTACGAGTCCGAGGTCGTCTACCACCAGATCCGTGAGGACCTGGAGGAGCAGGGCGTCCTGTTCCTGGACACCGACACCGCGCTCAAGGAGCACCCGGAGCTCTTCCAGGAGTACTTCGGCACGGTCATCCCGGTCGGCGACAACAAGTTCGCGTCGCTGAACACCGCGGTGTGGTCCGGCGGCTCGTTCATCTACGTCCCCAAGGGTGTCCACGTGGACATCCCGCTCCAGGCCTACTTCCGGATCAACACGGAGAACATGGGCCAGTTCGAGCGGACGCTGATCATCGTCGACGAGGACGCCTACGTCCACTACGTCGAGGGCTGCACGGCGCCGATCTACAAGTCGGACTCGCTGCACTCCGCGGTCGTCGAGATCATCGTGAAGAAGGGCGGCCGCTGCCGCTACACGACCATCCAGAACTGGTCGAACAACGTCTACAACCTGGTCACCAAGCGCGCCGTCGCCTACGAGGGCGCGACCATGGAGTGGGTCGACGGCAACCTCGGCTCCAAGGTGACCATGAAGTACCCGGCGGTCTACCTGATGGGCGAGCACGCCAAGGGCGAGACCCTGTCCATCGCCTTCGCGGGCGAGGGCCAGCACCAGGACGCCGGCTCCAAGATGGTCCACATGGCGCCGAACACCTCCTCCAACATCGTCTCCAAGTCGGTGGCACGAGGCGGCGGCCGCACCTCCTACCGAGGCCTCGTCGAGATCGGCGAGGGCGCCGCGGGCTCCAAGTCCAACGTGCTGTGTGACGCCCTGCTGGTGGACACCATCTCCCGCTCGGACACCTACCCCTACGTCGACGTCCGCGAGGACGACGTCTCCATGGGTCACGAGGCGACCGTCTCGAAGGTCAGCGAGGACCAGCTCTTCTACCTGATGGCACGCGGCCTGACGGAGTTCGAGGCCATGGCGATGATCGTGCGCGGCTTCGTCGAGCCGATCGCGCGTGAGCTGCCGATGGAGTACGCGCTGGAGCTCAACCGGCTGATCGAGCTGCAAATGGAAGGTTCGGTCGGCTGACGCCCGGCCCCCAGCAGCGACTGACTCTCTGATTGCAGAAAGCGAGCACTACGACAGCCATGGCTGAGGCTCAGAACATCCCGGCGGGTTCCACGACCACCGGCTCCATCGCGGTGGCCGCGGAGTCCACCGTCGCCACCCGGATGAGCGCCCCGCCGTCCTACGACGTGGCGGACTTCCCGGTGCCGCACGGCCGCGAGGAGGAGTGGCGCTTCACGCCCCTCGCGCGCCTGCGGGGCCTGCACGACGGCACCGCCGTCGCCGGTGGTGCCGACCTGAAGATCGACATCACCGCGCCCGAGGGCGTCACCCACGAGCTGGTCGACCGCGACGACGCCCGCGTCGGCAAGGCCGGCAAGCCCGTGGACCGGGTCGCCGCCCAGGCGTACAGCTCCTTCGAGAAGGCCTCGGTGGTCTCGGTCCCCAAGGAGACCGTGCTCACCGAGCCGATCCGGATCGCCGTCCACGGCGACGGCGGCACGGCCTTCGGCCACCAGGTCATCGAGCTGGGTGCCTTCGCCGAGGCGGTCGTCGTCATCGACCACACCGGTGACGCGGTGCTCGCCGCCAACGTCGACTACCTCCTCGGTGACGGCGCCAAGCTGACCGTCGTCTCCGTCCAGGACTGGGACGACCAGGCCGTGCACGTCGGGCAGCACAACGCCCTCGTCGGCCGGGACGCGAGCTTCAAGTCCGTGGTGGTCACCTTCGGCGGCGACCTCGTCCGGCTGCACCCGCGCATCACGTACGCGGGACCCGGCGGCGAGGCCGAGCTCTACGGTCTGTACTTCACCGAAGAGGGCCAGCACCAGGAGCACCGCCTCATGGTCGACCACGAGGCCTCCAACTGCCGCTCCCACGTCACGTACAAGGGCGCGCTCCAGGGCCAGGACGCGCACGCGGTCTGGATCGGCGATGTCCTCATCCAGGCGTCCGCGACCGGCACGGACACCTACGAGCTCAACCGCAACCTCGTCCTCACCGACGGCGCGCGGGTCGACTCGGTCCCCAACCTCGAGATCGAGACCGGCGAGATCGTCGGCGCCGGCCACGCCTCGGCCACCGGCCGCTTCGACGACGAGCAGCTGTTCTACCTGATGGCCCGCGGCATCCCGGCCGACGAGGCCCGCCGACTGGTCGTCCGCGGCTTCTTCGCCGAGCTGGTCCAGCAGATCGGTCTCCCGGACGTCGAAGAGCGTCTGATGAGCAAGATCGAGGCCGAGCTGGAAGCGTCCGCGGCATGACGTACGTACGCGCAGCGGCGCTCAGCGAGCTGGAAGAGAACACCCCCAAGCGGGTGGAGCTCGACGGCACGCCCGTCTCGCTGGTCCGCACCGAGGGCGAGGTGTTCGCGATCAACGACATCTGCTCGCACGCGAACGTCTCCCTCTCGGAGGGCGAGGTCGAGGACTGCTCGATCGAGTGCTGGCTGCACGGTTCCAGCTTCGACCTGCGCACCGGCAAGCCGAGCGGCCTTCCCGCGACGCGCCCCGTCCCCGTATACCCCGTAAAGATCGAAGGGGACGACGTGCTCGTCTCCGTCACCCAGGAGTCCTGAGTTCCCCATGGCAACGCTTGAGATCCACGACCTGCACGTCTCCGTCGAGGCCGAGAACGGCCCGCGCGAGATCCTGAAGGGCGTCGACCTGACTGTGAAGCAGGGCGAGACGCACGCCATCATGGGCCCCAACGGCTCCGGCAAGTCGACCCTCGCCTACTCGCTCGCGGGTCACCCCAAGTACACGATCACCGGCGGCACCGTCACCCTCGACGGCGAGGACGTCCTGGAGATGTCCGTCGACGAGCGCGCCCGGGCCGGCGTCTTCCTCGCCATGCAGTACCCGGTCGAGGTGCCCGGCGTCTCGGTCTCCAACTTCCTGCGCACCTCCGCGACCG
The DNA here is from genome assembly GCF_023544705.1 of Streptomyces sp. MCA2. Taxonomy (NCBI): domain Bacteria; kingdom Bacillati; phylum Actinomycetota; class Actinomycetes; order Kitasatosporales; family Streptomycetaceae; genus Streptomyces; species Streptomyces sp. MCA2. The sequence continues at coordinate 57,349 of NZ_JAMJFM010000048.1, read as the reverse complement.
CGATCCGCGGCGAGGCCCCCAAGCTGCGGCTGTGGGTCAAGGAGGTCAAGGAGGCCATGGAGCGTCTCTCCATGGACCCGGCGTTCGCCGAGCGCAACGTCAACGAGGGCTTCTCCGGCGGTGAGAAGAAGCGCCACGAGATCCTCCAGCTGGAGCTGCTCAAGCCGGCCATCGCGATCCTCGACGAGACCGACTCCGGCCTGGACGTCGACGCGCTGCGCACCGTCTCCGAGGGCGTCAACCGCGTCCGCGAGACCGGTGAGGTCGGCACCCTGCTGATCACCCACTACACGCGCATCCTGCGCTACATCAAGCCCGACCAGGTGCACGTCTTCGCGAACGGCCGGATCGCCGAGTCCGGCGGCGCCGAGCTCGCCGACAAGCTCGAGGCCGAGGGCTACGAGGAGTACACGAAGGGTGGCGCAACCGCGTGACACAGATGCCGGGCCTCCTCGACACAGAGGCGATCCGTAAGGACTTCCCCCTCCTGGATCGCGTGGTCCACGACGGGAAGAAGATCGTTTACCTGGACAACGCGGCGACTTCGCAGAAGCCCCGCCAGGTGCTCGACGCGCTGAACGAGTACTACGAGCAGCACAACGCCAACGTCCACCGTGGCGTGCATGTGCTCGCCGAGGAGGCCACGGCGCTGTACGAAGGCGCCCGCGACAAGGTGGCCGCCTTCATCAACGCGCCGAGCCGCGACGAGGTGATCTTCACCAAGAACGCCTCGGAGTCGCTCAACCTCGTGGCCAACATGCTCGGCTGGGCCGATGAGCCCTACCGCGTGGACCGCGAGACCGAGATCGTCATCACGGAGATGGAGCACCACTCCAACATCGTCCCGTGGCAGCTGCTCTCGCAGCGCACCGGCGCGAAGCTGAAGTGGTTCGGCATCACCGACGACGGCCGGCTCGACCTGTCCAACATCGACGAGGTCATCACGGAGCAGACGAAGATCGTCTCCTTCACGCTGGTCTCGAACATCATGGGCACCATCAACCCGGTCGAGACGATCATCCGCCGCGCCCAGGAGGTCGGCGCGCTGGTCTGCATCGACGCCTCGCAGGCCGCCCCGCACATGGTGCTGGACGTGCAGGCGCTCCAGGCCGACTTCGTGGCCTTCACCGGCCACAAGATGTGCGGCCCGACCGGCATCGGTGTGCTGTGGGGCCGCCAGGAGCTGCTGGAGGACCTCCCGCCGTTCCTCGGTGGCGGCGAGATGATCGAGACCGTCTCGATGCACTCCTCGACCTATGCGCCCGCGCCGCACAAGTTCGAAGCCGGTACGCCCCCGATCGCCCAGGCCGTCGGCCTCGGCGCGGCCGTGGACTACCTCGCCTCGATCGGCATGGACAACATCGCCGCGCATGAGCACGCGATCACCGAGTACGCCGTCAAGCGGCTGCTGGAGGTCCCCGACCTGCGCATCATCGGCCCGAGCACGGCCGAGGACCGCGGGGCGACGCTCTCCTTCACGCTCGGCGACATCCATCCGCACGACGTCGGCCAGGTGCTGGACGAGCAGGGCATCGCGGTCCGCGTGGGTCACCACTGCGCACGGCCGGTCTGCCTGCGCTACGGAATTCCTGCGACCACGCGAGCGTCGTTCTATCTGTACTCCACCCCCGCCGAGGTCGACACCTTGGTCGAGGGCCTGGAGCACGTCCGCAACTTCTTCGGTTAAACAGACACAGCCGGTTACCAAGCACAGCGGATGAGGACGAGGACTGACTGAGCCGTGAAGCTGGATTCCATGTACCAGGACGTCATCCTGGACCACTACAAGCACCCGCACGGGCGCGGTCTTCGGGACGGCGACGCCGAGGTGCACCATGTCAACCCCACGTGCGGTGACGAGATCACGCTGCGCGTGCGGCTCGACGGCGCGACGATTGAGGATGTGTCCTACGAGGGCCAGGGCTGCTCCATCAGCCAGGCCAGTGCGTCGGTGCTCAACGACCTCCTCGTCGGCAAGGAGCTCGGTGAGGCGCAGAAGATCCAGGAGACGTTCCTGGAGCTGATGCAGTCCAAGGGCCAGATCGAGCCGGATGACGCCATGGAGGAGGTACTGGAGGACGCGGTGGCGTTCGCCGGTGTCTCGAAGTACCCCGCGCGAGTGAAGTGCGCGCTGCTCAGCTGGATGGCCTGGAAGGACGCCACGGCCAAGGCCCTCTCCGAGGAGGCGAAGACCGCATGACCGACACCCCGACCACCACCAAGCCGGCTTCCGAGGAGGAGGTCCGCGAGGCGCTCTACGACGTCGTCGACCCCGAGCTGGGCATCGATGTCGTCAACCTGGGGCTGATCTACGGCGTCCACGTCGATGACGCCAACATCGCCACCATCGACATGACGCTGACCTCCGCGGCCTGCCCGCTGACCGACGTCATCGAGGACCAGGCGAAGTCCGCCACGGACGGCATCGTCAACGAGCTGAAGATCAACTGGGTCTGGATGCCCCCGTGGGGCCCGGACAAGATCACTGACGACGGCCGCGAGCAGCTGCGCGCGCTGGGCTTCAACGTCTGAGACGTCGCCACCCGCAAGACCCGCCGATACGGCCGTGCCCACCGGATATCCCGGAGGGCGCGGCCGTATCGCTGTGCCGGGGCCCGGTGGGTCCCGCCGCGGGACGGACCCACGAAAGTTATGTACGGCCGTACGCAACGTTGTGTACGCTCGTCCACATGGTCTACGTGACGCTTGCCTGCGCGATCCTCTCCGAGATCCTCGCGACCACCGCGATGAAGTACAGCGACGGCTTCAGCAGACTGTGGCCGTCGCTGGCCACCGCGCTGGGTTATCTGCTCGCCTTTGCGCTGCTGGCCCAGACGCTCAAAACGATGAGCGTCGGCACCGCGTACGCCATCTGGTCCGGCGCCGGAACGGCGGTGATCGCGATGATCGGGATGGTCTTCCTGGGGGAGAGCGCCACTGCGCTGAAGCTCCTCGGGGTGCTGCTGGTCATCGCCGGGGTCGTGGTGCTGAATCTGGACGGGGCGCACTGATGGCCCGGCGCTACGATCCGGACCGGCGGCAGCGGATCATCGATGCGGCGATCGCCGTGGTCGGTGAGCGCGGGATCGCCGGGCTCAGCCACCGCGCCGTGGCCGCCGCGGCGGATGTGCCGCTCGGCTCGACCACCTACCACTTCGCGACCCTGGACGACCTGCTGGTCGCCGCGTTGCGGCAGTCCAACGTCGTGTGCCTGGACGACTTCGCACGCTGGGTCGACGGCATCGATCCGGCGGCACCGCTCGCCGAGAAGGTCGCGAGGCTGGTCGAGGACACGCTCACCGGTGACCGCAGGCGGATGGAGCTGGAGTACGAGCTGTATCTGGCGGCGCTGCGGCACGAGGCGGTGCGGCCGATCGCCGCCGAATGCCTGGACGAGATGGTGCGGCTGCTCGGACAGCGGATCGGCGATCTGCGCACGGCGCGGACGGTGGTGGCCCTCGTCGACGGGCTGGTGTTGCAGCATCTGCTGACCGGGCAGCCCTTCGACCCCGAGGCGGTGCGGGCCGGGCTGGCCGGGGTGCTGGACTGAGCCGTCCGGCAGCGGGCCGTCTTCCGGGCCCGGCGGGCGGGGTGGCGCGACCCGTGCGGAGGGGGGCCCGGTCGTTGAGACCGGTTCGCCTCGGCGGGCGCCCTCCGGTTAGGTTTCGGACATGACCGATGCTGCTGTTTCCGCTTCCCTCCCCCAGGCCCTGAACGGGCTGGGAGGTGCCCCCATCCCCGGCGCCGTCGCCGCCGGGCTCGCCACCGTCACCTCCGACGGCACCGTTCTCGACACCTGGTTCCCGGCGCCCGAGCTGGTCGCCGTGACGGCCGAGGGCCCCGGCCCGGCCGGCACCGAGCGCCTCGACGACGCGCGCGCCACCGAACTCCTGGGCGCCACCGTGCTCAAGGCGATCGGTCCCGACCCGGTCCGTGATGTCGAGGTCGTCGCCGTGCGTACGGTCATCGCCTCCCTCGACGACAAGCCGCTGGACGCGCACGACGCCTACCTGCGTCTCCACCTGCTCAGCCACCGGCTGGTCAAGCCGCACGGGCAGAACCTGGAGGGCATGTTCGGCCTGCTGGCCAACGTCGCCTGGACCTCGCTGGGCCCGGTGGCCGTCGACCAGGTGGAGACGGTGCGGCTGAACGCCCGCGCCGAGGGGCTGCACCTGATGGTCACCAGCATCGACAAGTTCCCGCGGATGACCGACTATGTCGCGCCCACCGGGGTGCGGATCGCGGACGCCGACCGGGTGCGCCTGGGCGCGCACCTCGCGGCCGGCACCACCGTCATGCACGAGGGCTTCGTCAACTTCAACGCCGGGACGCTGGGCACCTCCATGGTCGAGGGCCGGATCAGCGCGGGCGTGGTCATCGGCGACGGCTCCGACATCGGTGGCGGCGCCTCCACCATGGGCACCCTCTCCGGCGGCGGCAAGCAGATCATCTCGATCGGCGAGCGCTGCCTGCTGGGCGCCGAGTCGGGCATCGGGATCGCGCTCGGCGACGAGTGTGTCGTCGAGGCGGGCCTGTACGTCACCGCCGGCACCCGTGTCACGCTGCCCGACGGCCAGATCGTCAAGGCCCTGGAGCTCTCCGGCGCGGACAACATCCTCTTCCGCCGCAACTCCACCACCGGCACCGTCGAGGCCCGCCCGAACAAGGCGACCTGGGGCGGCCTCAACGAGGTGCTGCACAGCCACAACTGAGCGCACGGCCGTCACCGGGCGCACAGCGGCAAGTGAGAGCTCAGCCGCGGCTGAGCGCACCGGCACGGCCGGCCGTGCGCAAGTGACCGTGCGCAACTGACCGTGCACGGCCGAGTGTTCACGGTGGCGGCAGCGGCCCGGCGGGAGAACCGCCGGGCCGCTGCCCTTTTCCGCTTCCGCGCAGCCCCTGTGCCCGGCCCGGCCGGACGCCGATAGGCTTTGCGTTATGCGTGATCTTGTAGCGGGGATGCGGTATCTGGGCAAGGGGCAGCGCTGGGTCGCCCAGCACGGCCGGTGGTGGGGATTCGGGCTGATTCCGGCGTTGATCGCGCTGGTGCTGTACGCCGGGGTGCTCACCGTGCTCGCCCTCTGGTCCGGCGATATCGCCGCCTGGGCGACGCCGTTCGCCGACGACTGGGGCTCGCCGTGGCAGGGGCTGCTGCGCGGGGTGTTCGTGGGGCTGCTGTTCGCCGGCGGGCTGATGCTGTCGGTGCTGACGTTCACCGCCGTCACCCTGCTCATCGGCGACCCCTTCTACGAGTCGCTGTCGGAGAAGGTCGAGGAGTCCGAGGGGTACTGCCCGCCGTCCCCGGACCGCCCGCTGTGGCAGGAGATCTGGATCGCCCTGCGGGACAGCGTCCATGTGCTGCTGCGGGCCGCCGGTTTCGGGATCCTGCTGTTCGCCCTCGGGTTCGTGCCGTTCCTCGGCCAGACCGTGATCCCGGTCCTCGGCTTCTGTGTCTCCGGCTTCTTCCTCGCCGTCGAGCTGACCTCGGTGGCCATGCAGCGCCGGGACATTCCGGTGCGCGAGCGGCTGCGGCTGCTGCGGGGCCGCAAGGCGCTCGCGATCGGCTTCGGCACCCCGGTCGTGCTGCTGTTCCTGATCCCCTTCGTCGCGGTGGCGCTGATGCCGGGCGCGGTGGCCGGCGCGACGCTGCTGGTACGGGACCTGGTGGACGAGGAGGAGCCGCCCGCGCCGGACCGGGGCGAGGGCCCGTACGGGCAGGACCGGGCCGGGGCGCCGTACGGGCAGCCGGGCGGCTTCGGGCCGGCGCCCGGCCCGTTCCCCGCTAGCCAGGGACAGCCGCAGGCACCGCAGTACCCACATCCGCCGTCCGGTCCAGAGTCGTCCGCAGCGCGTCCGCCAGCCGGCTGGTGAGCTGGGCGTCCGCCGCCAGCAGCGGACCGCGGACCGGTCCCGCGGGCAGGCCGAGGTGGTTGAGCAGCGCCTTCGCGGTGACCGTGCCGGGGTGCTCGCCGCCGGTCACCGCCTCGATGAGCGGGAGCAGCGCGAGCTGACGGCGGGTTGCCTCGGCCGTGTCGCCGGCGTCGAAGGCGTCCAGTACGGCACGTACCGCCCGCGGCGCGGCATTGCCGGCGGTGCTGACACAGCCGCTGCCGCCGAGCGCGCGGAGCGGGAGGATCTGCTCGTCGCAGCCCGCGTAGTAGGCCAGGCCGGTCGAGGCCAGGACCTTCGCGGACTTCAGCGGGTCGTAGGCGCAGTCCTTGACCCCCGCGATCCGTGGATGGGCGGCCAGTCGCAGCAGCGTCGCGGCGGTCAGTGCGGTGCCGGTGCGGCCCGGGATGTCGTAGAGCATCACCGGCAGTCCGGTGGCGTCCGCGACCGTCCGCAGGTGGTGGGCGACGGCCTCCTGGGCGGGCCGCGAGTAGTAGGGCGTGACCACCAACAGGCCGTGGGCGCCCGCCCGTTCGGCGCTGCGGGCCAGTGCGACGGAGTGTTGGGTGTCGCTGGTGCCGACCCCCGCGGTGATCCGTGCCCGGTCGCCGACGGCCTCGGCCACGGCCCGCACCAGGGCTTCCTTCTCGGCGTCCGAGGTGGTCGGGGACTCCCCGGTGGTGCCGCTCAGCACCAGTGCGTCGCAGCCGCCGTCGTCGACGAGATGGGTGGCGAGCCGCTGCGCGCCGTCGGTGTCGAGCGCTCCGTCGGCGGTGAATGGGGTGATCATGGCGATGGCGGTACGGCCGAAGGGCGGTGCGGCCACCGGGGGTGCCAGGGGGGTGGTCATGGTCTCCATGCCAGGAGTCTGAGGGCGCCTCATATTTCACGTCCACTTAGTTGTACTGGCTGATTTGTTAAGCAGCGCTACGTCCAGCGCGGGGCCGGAACGTGAAGCGGCCGCCGCGCCTTCCGGTGCGACGGCCGCTCGGGCATCACAGGCCCATCACGCGCCAGTCAGGCCATTCCGCGAACGCTTCAGGTCCTGGGTCCGCTCGGCGGCGGACTCCTCCGACGACTTCGGCTTCCGCTGGTCGGTGCGCCGCTCGGCGGCACGGTCCTTGTTGCCCGACTTACGGTTCTGGGACTTCGGCATGATGACTCCCTAATGTCTCGCCGAATGTTTCTTACGATCCCAGTACCGCACCCCCTGCGGCAGTTGGCCCCCTGGCGTGGGCCGGACGGGTGACGGGAGCGTCACACGCGGTGACGTGCCGCGGAGGCTACGGCTTGATGCGCAGCACCTGCGGATCGTGGTCGCTGGCCTGGTCCGCGTACTCGGCGTTGATGTGCACGATGTCGTAGTCGGCCCGGGTCAGCCGCCGGCTGGTGAGCATGTGGTCCAGCACCTGCGAGTTGCCGTTGTAGACATAGCCGTAGCGCTCCGCGGCGGGCAGCCGGCCGACCTGGTCGGTGAGCACACCCCCGGCGGTGAGGCTCTTCAACGCGGGGGAGAACTGGTAGTCGTTGAGGTCGCCGGCCACCACCACATCAGCCTTCGGGTCCTTGGCCAGCAGATCCTTGACGAACGCATTGACCAGCCGGGCCTGGGCGGTGCGCTGGGTCTCCGAGCTCCGGGCCGGTGGCTGGAAACGGCTGTCCAGGCCCTGGTCGCCGCCCTTGGAGTTGAAGTGGTTGGCGATCACGAACACCCGGCTGTCCGGGCGGCTCTTGAGGGAGAACTGCCCGACGAGGGGCTTGCGGCTGGCCTTCCACGCCGGGTCGGCGGGCGCGATCCGGCCGGGGGAGGCGGACAGGGTGGCCCTGCCGTGGTCGGCGACCACCTGCACCGGGGTGGTGGCGTCGCCGCCCTTGACGTCCGTGAAGGACGCCCGGTCGGGGTTGAACAGGAACGCCACGCGGATATTGCCGCCGGGCTGACCGCCGTCCTGGTCGTTGACCGGGTCGATCTGCCGCCACTCGTACGCCGGGCCGCCGGCCGCCTTGATGGCGTCCGTGAGCTTGGTGAGGGTCTCCCCGGCGGTCACCACCCCGTTGTCCTTGGCGCCGTTGTCGTCCTGGACCTCCTCCAGCGCGACGACGTCGGGGGAGGACAGGTTGTGCACCAGCGCCTTCGCCAGCCGGTCGAACTTGGCCTGCGGGGTGGTGGGGGCCAGGTTCTCGACGTTGTAGGTGGCCACGGCCAGCTCGTCGGACTTCTGCTTGCGGGTGGTCTCCGGCGCGGGGCCGTGGTCGGTGAGTGTGCCCAGCTCGGTGGCCTGGAGCGAGTAGCCGCCGAAGCTGTCGTAGTCCAGCGGGCCGGCGGTGGTGCCGGTCAGCTTGTCGCCGACGTCGGCCACCGGGAAGGGCCGCTCGGAGAAGGGGATCAGCGACGTCACCTTGACCCGGCCGCCGTTGGGGTCCGCGTACGAGCGGTAGAGCGTGCCGCCGCGCGCCGTGCGCTGGTGGCGGGGCTCGGCGGTCGCCCACAGCTCGTTGTGGGTGTTGGTCGCGCCGACGACCGGGGCGTCCGACACCGAGACGCGCATGCCCTCCAGCGACTCGTAGCGGTCCAGCGCGTACGAGCCGGGGCGCAGCTTGAGGGACTCGATGCTCTTGCCGTCCGCGGTGGGGGCATACCGGTTCGGCACCGAGGACGGGGTGAGCTTGAAGGCGGCCGGCACCGGGGCGCCGGAGGAGTTCACCGTCCAGGTGGCGCCGGTGATCTCGGTGACGGACTGGAGGCCGGCGTCCTTGCCGCCGGGGTAGTACTCGCTGACCGTGCCGGAGAAGGTGAGCGCATCGCCGACGGCGACCTTCGGCGTCTCCTTGCCGGTGAAGACGAAGACCGCCTCGCTGGTGGCCGGGTCGTTGTCCGGGTGCGGGTCCTGCACCCAGAAACCGCGCGCCGAGCCGAACGACCGGACCGCGGTGACCGTGCCGGGCACCTCGCTGACCTGCTGTCCGGCCAGCGGGGATATGCGGGTGCTGCCCTGGATGTCGTGGATCCGGGCGCCGGCCGCGGAGGCGGACTGGGTTGCGGTGAGCAGTCCGCCGGCCAGGGCGGCGCAGGCCACCGCGCTGACGGCGACCGGTCTGCGGAGCGAACGACGGGACGGCATGGATGCCTCCGAGGGTGATGGGGGGTGGCTGGAATGTGCGTGCGGGAGCCGGACCGGTGCGCTACGCGCGTCGATCTGCGTCAATCTCTTGTGCACGCACGGGAGTTGTCAAGCTTCTCCGGGTGACCGGGAGGGGGCGCGGGGGTGAAGCGTCCGAGTTACGGGGAATTCCGTCTACGCTTGGGCGGCGCAACGAGCCGTAGTCCGTCCGAGGAGCTGAGCACCCGATGTCCGCAGACCGCCCCACCCTGCCGCCGGTGCGGCTGCACTCCGAAGCGGAACTGGCCCGCGAGGCGCTGAGCGCCCCCCTGCTGGCCCGGGCCGCGAAGCTCGCCCGCTGGGCCGAGCGGGGCGTCCCGGTCGGCGTCGGCGGCGAGATCCTCGAAGAGCCGCTGGCCGCCGCCACCGAGCACCTCGGCCTGGCCGGTGACGAGGACGGCCCCGCCTACACCGCCGAGGCCTGGCAGCTGGCGGTGGACACCGGACTCGTGGAGATCGAGGAGACCACCGACGGCGAGGACGGCGCGGACCTCCCCGACGACGCCGCGGCCGGCACCGCCACCCCCGGCGACGAGCTGGGCCTGCTCACCTCCGGCAGCCCGCAGGACATCCTCGACATCTGGCTCGGCGGTATGGAGACCGTGCTCGCCGACGCGGCCGCCCCCGATCTCGCCGATCTCGCCGACCAGCTCACCGAGAGCGGCGAACTGGACCTGGACGCGATCGACTGGAACCCGGAGGAGGAGGCCGAGCTGCTCGACGGCATCCTCGGCAACCTCTATCTGCTCACCGCCCTGAACGAGGGCCCCGACCAGCAGGTTCCGCTGCCCGCGCTGGCCGCCTCCATGATCGTCCCGGACGATATGGAGGAGCCCACCGACGACATCCTCGAAGAGGTCTCCGAGGCGATGATGCGCCTGGACGACCAGTTCCGGGTGCTGGAGCCGATCGGGCTGGTCGCCTACCAGCCCGTCGACGAGGCGCTCATCGAGGAGCTGGACGAGGACGGCGAGACGGTCCTCTCCCCGGGTGCTTCCGGGGAGCCCACCGCCGAGCCGCTCACCGACGAGGACGTCTCCCGCTACGGCCTGGTCCGCCTCACCCCGCTCGGTGTCTACGCCGTACGCGCCCGGATGCTGGATGCCGGGGTGCACGCCCCGGCGGTCGGCGACCTCACCGACAAGGGCGCCGATGTCCTCCTGGACGCGCTGCCCGACTACCCCGAGGCGCTCGCCCAGGCCGAGTCCGAGCTGTGGCTCACCGCCCGTACGCCCCTGGACGCCGCCCGGGACCTGCTCGCGGCCGCCCGCGGTGACGACGAGCGCGCCCCGCAGCGCCGGCTCGCCGCCCAGCAGACCCTCTCGCTGGTCTCGCCGGACGCCGAGGCCGCGCTGCGCGACGTGCTCGACGACCGGCAGCTCGGCGGCCTGGCCCGGGTCTGGCTCGCCGAGCGCGCGCTGCCCGGTATCCCCGAGCCGTCCCAGGAGATGATCTTCTGGCTGACGGTGGACACCATCGCGGCGCAGCTGGACAGCGCCGACGAGGACGCCACGGGCGAGCTGCGCGACCTCGTGCAGGGCCTGACCGATCAGCACAGCGGGTTCTTCGACACGGCCTGGCGGGTGGACCACCCGGGCACCGCCGACGTCCTGGAGGCCATGGGCCGGCTGCACCCGGACAAGAAGGCCGCCAAGGAGGCCCGCAAGGCCGCGTTCAAGGCACGCTCGCGGCAGTCCGGCTGACGGACACCGGACACGGCAGGGGCGGATCACGTACGCCCGGGGCCGGTCCGGCGGATCAGGACCCACCCGGGTTCCGGTCCGCCGGACCGGCCCCAACTGCTTCCTGGATGTCGCGCCGCGTTCAACTGGAGTTCGACGACGCACGAGAGCGTGTGCGACGCAGGCACAGGGGAGAAGAAACCGGCCCTCCAGGAGATGACCATGCCGCTCACCCGCAGAGACTTCGCCAAGCGTTCCGCCCTCGCCGGCGCGGGCGTCACGCTGGCCGGCAGCGTCGGGGTGCTGGCCACCGCGCCCGGAGCCCTCGCCGAGGAGGTGCCGGACGCCGGCCGGGACGGCGCGGCGGACGGCCACGGCATCGGCTACGGCCCGCTGGTCCCGGACCCGGACGGCATCCTCGCGCTGCCCGCAGGGTTCTCGTACAAGATCATCACCCGGACCGGGGTCACCACGCTCGACAGCGGTGAGTCCACCCCCTCCAACCACGACGGCACCGGCACCTTCGAGGGCCACCGCGGCACCACCCTCCTCGTCAACAACCACGAGCTGAAGGGCCCGCGCGCCGACTGGCCGCACCCGGTGCCGCTGACCGAGGGGCTGGTCTACGACCCGGCGGCGGCCGGCGGCTGCACCGTCGTCGAGGTCGCCAAGGACGGCACACCGGTCGGCGAGCGGGTCGGTATCGCCGGTACGTCCACCAACTGCGCGGGCGGTACCACCCCTTGGGGCACCTGGCTCACCTGCGAGGAGAACGAGGACAAGGCCGGCCAGCACGGCATGACCAAGGACCACGGTTATGCCTTCGAGGTCGACCCGCACGACCTGCGGGCCGGCCGCGACCCCAAGCCCGTCAAGGCGCTGGGGCGCTACGCCCACGAGGCGGTGGTCGTCGACCCCAAGCGCGGCCACCTCTTCCTGACCGAGGACGCCGACACCCCCAACGGCCTGTTCTACCGCTGGACCCCGCCGCACGGATTCCGGCACGGCCGCGGGCAGCTGCGCACGCTGGCCGAGGACGCGGGTGTGCTGGAGGCGTTCAAGTGCTTCGACTCCGGTGGCCGGTTCGTCGACGACCTCTCGCGTGCCACCAAGGCCGGCACCGTCTACGGCGTCGACTGGGTCGAGGTCCCCGACCGTGACGCCCGCAAGGTCTCGGTGCGCAAGCAGTTCAAGGACGGTCAGGTCACCCGCGCCCGCAAGCTGGAGGGCCTGTGGTGGGCGGACGGCGGCGCGTACGTCGTCTCCTCGTACGCCCGGGACGAGAGCCCGGTCCAGCACGACGGGCAGGTCTGGTTCTACGACCCGCGGCGGCGAACCCTGACCCTGAAGGTGCTGCTGGGCGTCAACCAGGACCCCGCGAAGGACGGTGCGCTGGACGGCCCCGACAACATCACCGTCTCGCCCTACGGCGGGCTGATCATCGCCGAGGACGGCGAGGGCGTGCAGCACCTCTTCGGGGCCACCGACGACGGCCGGACCTATCCGATCGCCCGCAACGACCTCAACATCGGCACCGCGGACGAGCCGGAGTTCAGCGAGTTCACCGGGCCGGTGTTCTCCCCGGACGGGCGGACGCTGTTCGCCAACATCCAGGAGCCCGGCATCATGCTCGCCATCACCGGACCCTGGAAGCGGCAGCGCCGGCAGAAGTAGCCGTCAGAAGGAGCCGTACCCCGGCGGCGGGGCGGGTGCCTCAGCCCGCTCCCGCCGTCAGCAGGTAGTAGTCCAGCAGCCCGGTCTCATAGGCCGTCAGATAGCGGCGCGGCCAGTCGTCGCGGAGCTCCGGCTGCTGGGCCATATAGCGGTCGTAGTACTCCCAGACCCCGTCGCCGACCGACCGCACCCGGACCTCGCGCAGCCCCGCCGCGGTCAGCGTCCCGGCGACCTCGTCCACCACATGCGGGACGTCCAGGCCGTCGGCGTACGGGGGCAGCAGCGCGGGCAGCTCCCGGGCGGCCGACCGCGTGCGCGCGAAGAAGGTCGTCAGCGCCAGCCGGCCGCCGGGGCGCAGCACCCGCGCCGCCTCCCGGGCGAAACCGGCCAGATCGCGGAAGTGCTGCGCGGCCTCGACGGAGAAGAGGCAGTCGACGCCGTCGTCGGGGAGCGGGATGCGCTGGGCCGCGCCCTGGACGAACTCCAGCCGCCCGGAGGCCGTTGCGGACGCGGTGAGCAGCGCCGCGTTCGCCTTCCGGGCACGGGCGATCTGGTCGGGGTGCGCGTCCAGCCCGATGACCGTCCCCAGGCCGAATTCCCGCAGCGCCAGCGCACAGCCCAGCCCGCGCCCGCAGCCGACGTCCAGGGCGGTGCGGCCCTGCGGCCGGTCGAAGGTGCCGAGCACCAGACGGTAGAGATCCTCTTCGCTGCGCACCCGGTCGGACTCGGTCAGCAGCCGGTCCGCGGGACCGGGCAGGCCCGACCAGTAGCCGAAATTGATGAAGCCGCCGGCGAAGGCGGGGACGGTGCTGAGGTCGAGCTCGCCGTAGATCCTCACCACCCGGTCGGGAAGGTCTGGGGGCGCTGGGCCGTCCGGGGGGTCCGCGGGGCCGGCCGGCGGCTGCTGCGTCATCGAACGCTCCTCGTGCGTGCCGTGGGGGATGCGCCGCGACGGGCTGGGCCCGTGGACGGGGCGGGCTGAAGGGCGTGGCGGAGAGGGGAACGGCGGGGGCGGGCGGACGGGGAAAGGGAGGCGGTGAGCTCGACGGATACGGACGACACAATTTTCGGCCCTGGGCCGTTCCCGCACCAGGGCAGGCCGTCCGGCGGGGGCGGCGCGGCGGGACACCGCGGACCTGAGGCAGCGGTGGGACGGTCCGTGGGCGGGGCCGCCGCCGCGCGGGCCCCGGCCCGTCCCTGACGGGCCCGAGGGGCCGTCAGGGACGCGGGCGTCAGCGGCTCACAGGGCCTTGGCGGCCGGTTTGACCATGCCGCGTACCGTGCGGGAGTCGACGAACTCGCCGAGCGCGGTCATTTCCCACTCGCCGGAGAACTGGCGGATGAGCTTCGCCATCATCACGCCCGTACGCGGCTCCGCGTGGGTGAGGTCGAAGCGGACCAGCTCCTCGCCGCTCTGGGCGTCCAGCAGGCGGCAGTACGCCTTGGCGACGTCGGAGAACTTCTGGCCGGTGAAGGAGTTCACGACGAAGACCAGGCCCGTCACCTCCGGGGGCAGCCCGCCGAGGTGGACGGTGATCGCCTCGTCGTCGCCGGCGCCCTCGCCGGTGAGGTTGTCGCCGGAGTGCTGGATCGCGCCGCCCAGGATCATCAGCTTGCCGAAGAAGCAGTTGTCGATCTTCTTGCGGTCCGGGCCGAAGGCGATGACCGAGGCGTCCAGGTCGATGCTCTTGCCGCGGAAGGCGGGCTCCCAGCCGAGGCCCATCTTGACCGAGCTGAGCAGCGGACTGCCGCCCTTGACCAGCGAGACGGTCTGGTTCTTCTGGAGGCTGACGCGGCCCTTGTCGAGGTTGATCTTGCCGGAGCCGGGGGCCGGGGCGGCGGCCGCGGCCGGTGCGGCCGGTGCCGGGGGAGTGGCGGCCGCCGGCGGGGCGACCGGGGCCGGTGCGCCGGCGGGCGGTCCCCACTGGCCGGCGGGGGCCGGGGGAGCCTGCGGCGCCGGGGGAGCGGGGGGTGCCTGCGGGGCGGCGGCGGGGGCGGCCGGCTCCTCCACGCTGACGCCGAAGTCGGTGGCGATCCCCGCCAGGCCGTTGGCATAGCCCTGGCCGACGGCGCGGACCTTCCAGGCGCCGTTGCGGCGGTAGATCTCGACGACGACCAGCGCGGTCTCGGGGCCGAGCTGCGGCGGGGTGAAGGTGGCGAGGACGCTGCCGTCGTCGGCGTTACGGACCGTGCCGGTCGGTTCCGTGCCGGCGAAGGTCGCGCCGGGGGCGTCCGGACTCGCGGTGACCACGATCTTCTCGATGCCGTCGGGGACCGCGGCGGTGTCCACCGTGATGGTGTCGCCGCCGCCGGCCGCCGCGGAGTGCGTCACGCCCGGTCCGCTGGGCTGGTTGTAGAACACGAAGTCGTCGTCGGAGCGCACCTTGCCGTTGGCGGCGAGCAGCAGGCCCGAGACGTCCAGCCGCACGGGGGCGGTGACGTCCACCGCCACCCGCACGGCGCTGAGCGGGAGGTTCGAGCCAGGAGTCATAGCGGTCATGCCGGGCTCAACGATCGGCTCGCCTTTGCGGTTCCATTACCTGTGGCCTCGTGGCCGCCCGGCCCGGTCACCGGCGTTCGCGGGAGTTGCCGAAGAGCAGCCGGTAGGCGATCAGCAGGACCAGGGCGCCGGCGATCGAGGCGATCCACATGGAGGGTTCGCCGAAGTCCTTCGGGATCGGGCGGTGCAGGATCTTGGTGGAGAGCCAGCCGCCGATGAAGGACCCCACGATGCCGATCAAGGTCGTGCCGACGATGCCGCCCGGGTCCCGTCCCGGCAGCAGGACCTTCGCGATGATGCCCGCGATCAGCCCGAGTACGAGCCAGCTGACGATGCCCATGATGCGTTCCTCGTTCCTGCGCGGTAGGTGGGTACACAGAGCAGGACGCCGGCCGGGCGGCGGGGGTTCCGCGGCGTGGCGGGAGCCGCGCCCCTTACCGCCGCGGGGGCGCCCGCCAGGGCGGTTCCGTCAGTGCGGCCACCGGGGCGGGTCGGTGCAGAAGGCGCCGCCGAGATGCGCGTGTTCGGGGTCGCCGGGGTCCAGTGGGCCCTGCGCGGCGAGCAGCGCCGCCGCGTACGGCTCGGAGTCGTCCTGCGGCTCGTACCCCAGGGCGCGGGCGGTCGACAGGTCCCACCACAGGCGGGTGTTGGCGGAGGAGCCGTAGACGACGGTGTGGCCGACGTCCGGCGCGGTGAGCGCGGCGTGCAGCAGCCGTGCGCAGTCGGCCGGGCTCAGCCAGAGGGACAGCATCCGGACCGAGGTCGGCTCGGGGAAGCAGGAGCCGATACGGACCGAGACGGTCTCGATGCCGTGCAGATCCCAGTACAGCGAGGCGAGGTCCTCGCCGAAGCCCTTGGACAGCCCGTAGTAGGTGTCGGGGCGGCGGGGTGTGCCGACGGGGATGGCGGCGGAGCCGTCCGGGGGACGCGGGGTGAAGCCGACGGCGTGGTTGGAGGAGGCGAAGACGACCCGGCGGACGCCTGCCTCGCGCGCCGCCTCGTACAGGTGGTAGGTGCCCTCGATGTTGGCGCGCAGGATCTGCGCGAAGCCGGCCTCCAGGGAGATGCCGGCGAGATGGATGATCGCGTCGACCCCGTGCACCGCCTCGCGCAGCGCCTCGGTGTCGGCCAGCTCGGCGGTGATCGCGTCCGGTTCACCGGCCCCGGTGTCGACGGGCCGCTGGTCGAAGAGGCGCAGCCGGTACCCGTAGGGCGGCAGCAGTTCGCGCATCAGGGTGCCGAGCCCGCCGGCGGCGCCGGTGAGCAGGACGGTGCGGGGTGCGGGCATGGGCGGTTACTCCTCCGGCTGAACTCCAAGGCTGATGCGCGGGCCATTCATATGTGTGGACACGCTAGAGAGCTGGATCTTGGCCGGTCAAGACGCTTGACGGGCCCGGTAAATCCGCTTGCGGCACGGCAGTTGTGGACCCTTGACCGGCCCAGGACGGCTACTCTAGCGTGGCCACGTTCAGAAACGTGGACGCTGATCAGAGACATGCACGTGCATGCCAGGGAGAGCCCGTGACCCCAGAATCTCCGCTCGCCGACCGCCTCGACGGACTGCTGTTCTTCCCCGTGACCGCGTACGCGCCGGACGGCGCCCTGGACCTGGCGGCCTTCCGCGCCCATGTACGTGCCGGCATCGACGCGGGCGCGGCCGCCGTCTTCGCCTGCTGCGGCACCGGCGAATTCCATGCGCTCACCCCCGAGGAGTTCACCGACTGCGTCGCGGCCGCGGTCGAGGAGGCCGACGGCCGGGTGCCGGTCGTCGCCGGTGCGGGCTACGGCACCGCGCTCGCCGCCCGGTTCGCCCGTCTCGCCCACGAATCGGGCGCCGACGGGCTGCTCGCCCTGCCGCCCTACCTCGTCGTCGCCGACCAGCAGGGACTGCTGCGGCACTACACCGAACTCGCCGCCGCCACCCCGCTCCCCGTCATCGTCTACCAGCGGGACAACGCCGTCTTCACACCGGCCACCGTCGCTGCCCTGGCCCGGACCGAGGGCATCATCGGCCTCAAGGACGGCGTGGGCGACCTGGATCTGCTCCAGCGCATCATCAGCACCGTCCGCACCGAGTCCCCCGACGAGGACTTCCTCTACTTCAACGGGCTGCCCACCGCCGAACTCACCGGCCCCGCCTACCTGGGCCTGGGCGTCCGCCTCTACTCCTCCGCCGTCTTCGCCTTCGCCCCCGAGATCGCCCTCGCCTTCCACCGGGCGCTGACCCGCGGCGACGACCACACCGTCCAGCGGCTGACGGACGGCTTCTACCGCCCGCTGGTCGAACTGCGCAACCAGGGCCGCGGCTATGCCGTTTCGCTGGTCAAGGCGGGCGTACGGCTGCGCGGCCTGGCGGTCGGCGAGGTCCGGCCGCCGCTCAGCGAACCGGCCCCCGCGCACGTCGAGGAGCTGGCCGGGCTGATCGAACGGGGCCTGGCCCTGGTCGCGGACGCGCCGGGGACCGGCGTCTGATGCGCACCGCCGCGTTCCTCTACCCCTGGGACGTGGTCGGCGACCCGGCCGCCGCGGACCGCCTCGCCGGCCTCGGCATCCAGCAGGTCACTCTGGCCTCCGCCTATCACTCCACCCGCGCCCTCACCCCGCGCCACCCCCGCCACCGCATCGTCACCGCCCGGCACTCCGCCGTCCTGTATCCACCGGACCCCGCCCGCTGGGCCGGCCGGGCGCTGCGCCCCGCCACCCAGGACTGGACGGCCGGACCGGACCCGTTCGGCGCGGCCGCGCGGGCGCTGGCCGCCGCCGGTCTGGAGGTGCACACCTGGGTCGTCCTGGCGCACAACTCCCGCCTGGGCGCGGAGCATCCGGCCGTCGTCGTACGCAACGCCTATGGCGACCCGTACCCGTGGGCGCCGTGCATCGCCCGGCCCGAGGTGCGCGAGTACCTCGTCGACCTGGCGGCCGAGGCGGCCGTACGGCCCGGCGCTGCGGGCACCGAGCTGGAGTCCTGCGGCTGGTACGGACTGGCCCATCTGCACGCCCACGACAAGACCGGCGGAGTGCCGCTGACCGGCGCCGCGCAGTATCTGATGTCGGTGTGCTTCTGCACGGTGTGCGCCGTGGGGTACACCCGGCTGGGCGTGCCCGCACAGGAGGTGCGGGCCGCCGTGGTGCGGGCCCTGGAGCCGCAGTGGTCCGCCGGCCGGGCCGGACCGGGGGACCGGGAGGGGGCTGGGGGCCGGGACGGGGAGTGGGCCGCGGTCGAGGAGCTGCTCGGTGCGGAGCTCGCGGGGCTGCTGCGCAGCTGGCGGGACGGGGCCGCCCGTACGTTGCAGCGCGCGGCGGTCCGTGCGGTACGGGACGCCGCGGCGGACGGGTTCCGGGTGCTGCTGCACGCCGATCCTGCCGCACACCGCTGTGGTGCCAACGTCGGTGTCGACCCGGCGGACGTACTGGCGCAAGCCGACGGAGTGGTGCTGCCGTGCACCGGCGACGCCGCCGCCCGCGCGGACGTACTCGGCCCGTTCGCCGACGGCCGGGCCGGGGGTGCCGATTGCCGGGCCGGGGGCGCTGACCGCCCGGACGGGGGAGCTGGCCGCCCGGACGGGGGTGCCGATCGTCCGGCCGGGGCCGCCGCGGCCGCCGGGGCTTCCGTGACCACTGGGGCTTCCGTGACCACCGGGGCCTCCGCCGCAACGATCGCCGCCAATTTCACCGTGGTCTCCGGCCTGGGCGGCAGCCCCGGCACCCTCGCCGCCGATGCCGCGCACGCCGCCGCGCTGGGCGCGACGGAACTGCGGCTCTACCACGCGGGCCTGGCGAGCGACCGCGATCTGGCGGCCGTAGGGGACGCGCTGCGCGAGATCGGGGACAACTCCGGGAAGCGGACCGCCTGCTGACCCGCCCCGACGGGCAGGCCGGATACCGGGGGCCCGGTCACCCCGTAGGGGCACCCCGTACGGGCCGTACGGCGTGCCCCTAGCGCTCCCCCGAGCTCACCCCGGCCGGACGAACCCGCACTCGTACGCGGCGATCACCGCCTGGGTCCGGTCCCGCACCCCGAGCTTGGCCAGCACCCCGGCCACATGCGTCTTGACCGTGGCCGGGCCCACCCCCAGCCGTTCCGCGATCTCGGCATTGGTCAGCCCGGCCGTCATCAGCCGCAGCACCGCACGCTCCCGCTCGGACAGCCGGGCCCGCAGGGTACGGGCCGTGTCCGCCGCGGCCCGCTCCCCGGCGTGCCGGGCGGCCAGTTGGCGCACCGCCGCCGGGAACAGCAGCGAGTCGCTGCGCGCCACCAGCCGTACGGCCTGGATCAGGTCCTCCGCGCCGGACCGCTTGAGCAGGAACCCGCTGGCGCCGGCCCGCAGCGCGTCATAGACGTAGGCGTCGTTCTCGAAGGTCGTCACCACGACGATGCGCGGCGGCTCGTCCATCCCGGCGAGCACCTGCTCGGTCGCGCGGATCCCGTCGATCTCCGGCATCCGGACGTCCATCAGCACGATGTCCGGACGCAGTTCACGGATCAGCGGCACCGCCTCGGCGCCGGTCGACGCCTCGCCGACGACCTCCATGTCCGCCTCGGCGCCCAGGATCACGCGCAGCGCGGTGCGCACCATCCGTTCGTCGTCGGCGAGCACGATGCGCAGGGGGCGCGGGACGTCCCCGTCGTGGGTCCGGTGGTCGTCGTCGTCCTGCTTCGTGGTCATGCCCCGCTCACCCTGTCTCCGCTCACCCTGTCTCCTGTCACCTGTCCCGGGTCTCCGGTCACCCTGTCCTGGGTCTCCGGTCACCCTGTCCCGGGCTTTCGGTCCTGTGTCATTCGTCGGCCCCGCTCATCGGGCCGCCCATCGCGCCGCTCGTCGCGCCCTCAACGCCAGGCTCAACACCCCGCTTATCGCCCCGTAGTTCCCCCGGGCGGCAGCCGGACCGTCAGCCGCCATACGCCGTCATCGGCCGCGGCCGTCGCCTCGCCGCCCAGCAGCCGTGCCCGCTCGGCGATCCCCCGCAGTCCGCGGCCCCCGCCCGTACGGGGTGCCGCCGTGGGGGAGCCGCCCGCGGGGCCGGGCACCGGATTCTCCAGCCGGATCGCCAACTCCCCCTTTTCCACCCGGAGATGGAGCCGGACCGGTACCGGCCCGGCATGCCGCAGTGCGTTGCTGAGGCCTTCCTGCACGATCCGGTAGGCCTCCCGCGAGACCACCGGCGCCAGCGTCGCGCACGGCCCCTCGACCGTCGCCTCCACCGCCACGCCCGCCGCCCGGGTCCGGCCGAGCAGGGCCTCCAGGCCGTCCAGGGTCGGTGCGGGCGCGGCCGGATCGGCGCCGTCCTCCTCGCGCAACAGGCCCAGTACGGTGTCCAGTTCGGCGACCGCCTCGCGGGTGGTCTCCTCGATGGCGGCCAGTGCCTGGCGGGCGAACTCCGGGTCCGCGTCCAGGACCCGGCGGGCCGCGCTCGCCTGGAGGGTGACCGCGCTCAGCGCATGTCCGACGGCATCGTGCAGTTCGCGGGCCAGGCGGTTGCGGGACGCCAGATCGGCCGCCCGGCGTTCGGCGGCGGCCAGCCGGTCGGCGGGCGTCGGCCCCAGCAGCACCGGGGCCCAGCGGCCCAGCAGTGCCCCGGCGCCCCAGGCGGTGCCGGTCACCAGGGCCAGCAGCGCGAGCCCGGCGAGCGGTCCCAGCACGCTGTGGAAGGCGTCCGGCCACCCCAGCGCGGTGTGCCGCAAAGGGTCGGAGAAAGGCAGCAACATCAGCAGGACCGCGGCCGGCGGCGCGGACAGCGTCATCCCGCTGACGATCCCTCCGGCCAGCAGATGCGCCACGAACCACAGCGCCGTACGCCGCCGGGCCGCCCACGAGACGGCGGGCCCCTCGGCCAGCCGCTCCGCGGGCACCCCGCACAGCGACCGCACGGCGGCCACCTCCAGCGGCCGCAGCAGCGGGAAGAGCAGTGCGGCCAGGGCGGCCGGCGGCAGCGCACAGCCGAACGCGACGAACTGCCAGCCCACTTGGCGCAGCGGGTCGGCACCGTCCGCGACGAGCGGGAGAACGACCGAGGCCAGCAGGAAGAACGGCATCAACAGCGCGCCGCCCAGCACCAGATGGACCCAGCGCCGGCCCGTCAGCCGCACCGGGCGGCCTCGCGTTCGGCGAAGAATGCGGCGAAGAAATGGGCCCCGGCCCCGGCCACCATCGTCCCGACGATCATCCGGACAGCGTAGGTGAGGCTCATCAGCGGTGTGGGCGGCTCCGGGTACGTCTCATGACTCACGGCGACCAGCCTTGCCGCGGCCGCCCCCGCGCGCCTCGGCCGCGACGACGATCCCCCTCCGCCGTACGGGGGAGGGGGCACTCAGTCGTACCGAGCGGGAGGGGATGCTCAGCCGGACCGACGGGGGAAGAGACGCTCAGCCGGACCGGCGGAGGTGTCTCACAGCCGCCGGGTGGCCAGGGTCAGCCGGTCGCGGGCGTCGAACAGGGTGTCCTTGATCATCTGCTCATGGGCCGGGGTCAGCCGGGCCACCGGCACCGAGCAGCTGATCGCGTCGCGCGCCGGGGTGCGGTAGGGGATCGCGACGCCGAAGCAGCGCAGGCCCAAGGTGTTCTCCTCGCGGTCGACCGCATAACCCTGCTCGCGCACCGCATGCAGCTCCTCGATGAGCTGCTCGCGGTCGGTGAGGGTGTGCTCGGTCAGCTGCGCGAGGGTCGGCGGCAGCATCGCCCGTACCTGGTCGTCGGTGTACGTGGCGAGCAGCGCCTTGCCCAGCGAGGTGGAGTGCGCGGGCAGCCGCCGGCCGACGCGGGTGAAGGGCCGCAGATAGTGCTGCGACTGACGGGTGGCGAGGTAGACGACGTTGGTGCCGTCCAGGCGGGCGAGGTGGATGGTCTCGGTGGTGTCGTCGGAGAGCCGGTCCAGCGTCGGCCGGGCCGCGGCCACCACCTCGTCGCCGTCGATGTAGGACGTGCCGACCAGGAGCGCGCGGACGCCGATACCGTAGCGGGTGCCCGTGGCGTCGGTCTCGACCCAGCCCAGGTCGACCAGGGTGCGCAGCAGCATGTAGAGGCTGGATTTCGGGTAGCCGACGGCTTCCTGGACGGAGGCCAGACTGTGCATACCGGGACGACCCGCGAAGTACTCGAGCAATTCCACCGTCCGCACCGCGGACTTGACCTGAGATCCACCGGTCTCGGCAGCTGACATCGCCCTTGACCCCTCTGTTCGGACAGCCATAGAGTCCCAGTTGTTCACTATCTGGGACAACGTTCAGCATATCGAACGCGTTCCGAAGTGCGGCAGGACTCGGAAAGACCCGGCAGGCATCGTCCGGAAGGAATGCACGGTGGCAGCAGCACCAGTCTGGAGTGTCGATCCCCGAACCGGGAAGCAGCGGGAACAGGTTGCGGTGGAGGCCACAGCCGACGAGGTGGATACCGTGGTCCGCGCGGCACACGCCGCCCGCGGCACGCTCGCCGACCGTGCCGTACGCACCGCCCTGTTGCGCCGCGCCGCCGATCTGCTCGACGAGGCGGGCGAGGCGGTCATCGAGGCCGCCGACGCCGAGACCGCGCTCGGCCCCGGCCGGCTCACCGGCGAACTCGGCCGCACCACCTACCAGTTGCGGGCCTTCGCCGACCTCGTGCAGGAGGGCGCGTTCCTCGACGTGCGGATCGACCACGCCGATCCCGGCCTCGCCCCGCCCCGCCCCGACCTGCGCCGTTACAAGATCCCGCTGGGTCCCGTCGCGGTCTACTCCGCCAGCAACTTCCCGCTCGCCTTCTCGGTGCCGGGCGGCGACACCGCCAGCGCCCTCGCGGCCGGCTGCCCCGTCGTGGTCAAGGCACATCCCGACCACCCGGCCACCTCCGAGCTGTGCGCCGCACTGCTGCGCCGCGCCGCCGCCGAGGTCGGCCTGCCGGAGGGCGTGCTGAACCTGGTGCACGGCTTCCAGGCCGGTATCGACCTGGTGCGCCACCCACTGATCACCGCGGCCGGGTTCACCGGCTCGGTGCGCGGCGGCCGTGCCCTGTACGACGCGGCCGCGGCCCGCCCGCACCCCATCCCCTTCCACGGCGAGCTGGGCAGCCTCAACCCCGTCGTGGTCACCGAGGCCGCGGCCGGGGAGCGCGCCGAGCAGATCGGTGCCGGGCTGGCCGGGGCGATGACGCTCGGCGTCGGCCAGTTCTGCGTCAAGCCGGGCCTGGTCCTGGCGCCCGCGGGCGCCGGCGGCGACCGGCTGCTGAAGTCGCTGACCGACGCGGTCAGCAACAGCGAGGCCGGGGTGCTGCTCGACCACCGGATGCGGGAGGCGTTCCTCGAAGGGGTCCGTACCCGTGCCGCCCTCCCCGACGTCGAGGTGCCGGTGACGCCGGGCGCGGGCGGCGAGCACACCGTCAGCGCCGGCTTCCTCGCCGTCCCCGCCGCCCGCCTCGCCGCCGAAGGGCCGCACGACCTCCTGCTGGAGGAGTGCTTCGGCCCGGTCACCGTCGTCGCCCGCTACGCCGACGAGGCCGAGATCGGCTCCGTACTCGCCCGGCTGCCCGGCAACCTCTCCGCGACCCTGCACCTCGGCGACGCGGAGGGCGCCGGCACCGACGACGAGGGCCGCGGTGCCCGGCTGCTGGCCGAGGTCACCCCGCTCGCCGGACGGGTGGTCGTCAACGGCTGGCCGACCGGTGTCGCGGTCGCCCCCGCCCAGCACCACGGCGGCCCCTACCCGGCCACGACGTCCACCTCCACCTCGGTCGGCGGCACCGCCGTCGAACGCTGGCTGCGCCCGGTCGCCTACCAGGACACCCCGCCCGCGCTGCTGCCGCCCGAGCTGCGCGAGGACAACCCGCTCGGCCTGCCACGCCGGGTCGACGGCCGGCCCGAGGGCCCCTAGGCCCCGTGCACCCCACCACCCACGACGCCTCCGTCCAGGTCCGTGCGGCAACCCGCGCGGACCTGGCGGCGATCGCCGCCCTGCACACCGGCGCCCGTGCCGCCTCGCACCGCGCGCGGTTCCCGGACACACCCTTCGACGTCCCGGCCGAGCACGCCCGCGAGCACGAGGCCTGGTCGCGCACCCTGGAGCGGGACGACACCCCCGCGCTCTGCGCCGCCCGGCACGGCACGGTCGTCGGCGCGGCCTCGTACCGGCACCGTGACGGACACCGCCGGCCGGCCGTCACGCTCCACCAGCTCCATGTCGACCCGCGCCACTGGGGCACCGGCATCGGCCGCGCCCTGCACACCGCCTGTCTGAGCGCCTGGCGCACGGCCGGTTTCTCCCGGGCGGTCCTCGACGTCCGCTGGTACAACCACCGCGCCCGTGCCTTCTACGACGCCCTGGGCTGGTGCCCCGACCCGGAGCGCCGCCCCGCCCCGGACGCCACCCACCTCAGCCTGACGCTGGACCTGGCGGCGACTGCGGCGCCGCCGGCTCCCTGCGGGCGATGAGCTGAAGCCGCTCCGCGGTCCGCCCGTCCAGCGTGCCCACCACACCCACCCGTTCCTTCTGCACCGAGAAGCCCGCCTCCCGCAGCAGCCCCCGCAGCCGCTCCGGCGGATGGTGCCGGAACACCCCGCCATCGGGCGTCTCGAACACCCCGTACGTCCCGTAGCGCTCCGCGAACCGCGCATACCGCTCCCGGTTGAGCGCATCGTTCTGCAACGGCACATCGCTCAGATACAGCACCCCGCCGGGCCGCACCAGCCGCCCCAGCTCCCCGACGATCGCGGTCTGGTCCGCGTCCCCGGGAACGCAGGTGAGCACCGCGAACAGCAGCGCCGCGTCGAAGGCGCCGTCCTCGAACGGCAGCGGGAACCCGGGGCACCGCATCAGCTCCAGCCCCGGATGCTCCCGCCGCCCCCGCGCGATCAGCGCCGCCGAGACATCCACCCCGCGGACCGCGCCGTACCCGAGCCCGGCCAGCTCGGCGGTCAGCCGCCCGTAGCCGCAGCCGTAGTCCAGCACCCGCGCGCCCCGCGGTACGTAGGCATCCAGCAGCGCCGGATCGAGTGGATGGGTGAAGGTCTTGGCGGACCCGGTCGTCTCCCAGAAGCCGAGGAATCCCTGTGGCGAGGTCATGTCCGGACGCTACCCGCGGAATAGCCCGCCGCCCCCCGAGGTTGCACCGGGACACTTCACGACGAGGAAAGTCAGCTCATGCGCGTCGAAATCTGGTCCGACATCGCCTGCCCCTGGTGCTACATCGGCAAGGCCCGCTTCGAGGCCGGGCTCGCCGGCTTCGCGCACCGCGACGGTGTCGAGGTGGTGCACCGCTCCTTCGAGCTGGACCCGAAGGCGCCGGCCGCCACCGACATCCCGGTGCTCGACATGCTCGCCACGAAGTACGGGGTGAGCCGTGAGCAGGCCGAGGCGATGGAGGCCAGGGTGGCCGATGCGGCCGCGGGGGAGGGGCTGGACTACCGCTCCGACCGGATCCACGGCAACACCTTCGACCTGCACCGGCTGCTGCACGCCGCGCGGGCGCACGGCGTCCAGGACGCCCTGCTCGACGCCTTCTACCGTGCCAACTTCGCCGAGGCCAGGACGCTCGGCGACCCCGCCGTGCTCCGCGCGACCGCCGTCGGCGCGGGGCTGCCCGCCGAGGAGGCCGACCGGGTGCTCGCCGACCCCGGGGCGTACGCACAGGAGGTGCGCGCCGACGAGCGCGAGGCCGCGGAGCTGGGCGCCACCGGTGTGCCGTTCTTCGTCATCGACCGCCGCTACGGCATCTCCGGCGGGCAGCCCGCCGAGGTCTTCCGGCAGGCCCTGGAGCGCGCGCACGCCGATGGCGTGGTGCGGATCCCGGCGGACGGCGAGGCCGCGGTGTGCGGTGACGACGGCTGCGCCGTGCCCGGGAAGTGAGCCCGGGCCGGCCTGCCCGCACCCCAGGTGACCTGCGCCGATAAGGCACGGTGGTGGCCCGGCCCAGCAGATTCGCCATGGACGCGGCGTCGATCGCCGAGCACAGTGGGGGCATGTATCGACGTGAGCCACTCGGCGGGGCCGAATTCGCGCCCGAGACGACCTATCTGAACTCCGCCTCCAGCGGACTCCTTCCACGGCGCAGCGCCGACGCCCTGCGCGCGGCCATCGAGGAGTCCGCCTCCCACGGCACGATGGGCCGCGACTACCTCGCCGCCGCCACGGCCTCCCGTGCCGCCTTCGCCCGGCTGCTGGACGTCCCCGCCGAGCGGGTCGCCGTCGGCAGCTCGGTCGCGGTGCAGTCCGCGTTCGTCGCCGCCTCGCTCCCGACGGGCGCCGAAGTGCTCGCCCCCGAGGGCGACTTCAGCTCCCTGGTCAATCCGCTCGCCGCCCACCCGGGGATCAAGCTGCGCACCGTGCCGCTGGAGACGCTCGCCGATGCGGTGCGCCCCGGCACCGCGCTGGTCGCCTTCAGCGCCGTGCAGTCACTGGACGGCCGGATCGCCGACATGGCGGCGGTCCGCGAGGCCGCGGCGGCCCACGGGGCGCGCACCTACCTCGACATCACCCAGGCCGCCGGCTGGCTGCCGCTGCGCGCCGCCGACTTCGACTTCGTCGTCGCCGGGGCCTTCAAGTGGCTGCTGTGCCCGCGCGGGACGACCTTCATGGCCTTCGGCGGGGAGTACGGGCGGGGCGAGGAGTGGCCGGCCGCGCTCCATGCGGGCTGGGTCGCCGGGGAGGACGTCGGCGAGTCCAACTACGGGCTGATCCAGCCGGCGGCCACCGCCCGGCGCTTCGACGAACCGCACGCCCACTACTCCTACGTGGGCGCCGAGCAGTCCCTCGGCCTCCTCGGGGAGCTGGGTGTGGAGGCCGTCCACGCCCACAACACCGCGCTCGCCGACCACTATCGCGCGGGGCTGGCCGAGCGCGGTCTGACACCCCGCCCCGCGCCCGGCTCGGCGATCGTCTCCACCCCCGGGATCGCGGACGCGGAGCACCGGCTGACCGAGGCGGGTGTGCGGATCTCGGTGCGCGGGGGGCTGCTCCGCGCGGCTTTCCACCTCTACAACTCGACGGACGACGTGGACCGGCTGCTGGCGCTGCTGGACTAGGGCCTGTCTTCAAAGTCCCGCCTGCCTCGCGACGCCTGGCACGCACTCCCCCACGCCTGAACGGCGCGGGGGGACCCCCATCCGCGTTGTCGGGCTCATCCCGGTACACCCAGTACCGGGACGACCCTCCGCCTTGCGATCGCACGCACCAGACGCCGCGAGGCCCGCCCTACGGGCGAACGACGGGACTTTGAAGACAGGCCCCAGGACGCCGGGTGAATGCGGGGCGGGGAATACGGGGCGGAACGCGGGGCGCTGAGGCAACTGATGTAATGGGCAACGACCATGTCCCGAGTAGCAGTTGAGAGGCCCTCAGTGACCACCGCGTTCGACCCCGCAGACCTCGCCGGTATCCCGCTCGCCAACCGCATCGTCATGGCCCCCATGACCCGCAACCGGGCCACCGAGGGCGGCGGGGTGCCGACCGACTCGATGGTCACGTACTACACCCAGCGCGCCTCGGCCGGGCTGATCATCACCGAGGCCAGCCAGACCTGTGCGGTGGGCCAGGGCTACCCCTTCACCCCCGGCCTGCACACATCCGAGCAGATCGCGGGCTGGCGCCGGGTGACGGACGCGGTGCACTCCGCCGGTGGCCGGATCTTCGCGCAGCTGTGGCACGGCGGCCGGATCGGCCACCCGGTGCTGCTGCCGGACGGGCTGATACCGGTCGGCCCGTCCCCGGTGGCCGCCGCCTGCCAGGTCTTCACCGAGGACGGCATGGCGGACTGCGTCACCCCGCACGAGCTCACCGACGCCGAAATCCGCACGACCGTGGCGGAGTTCGCGGCCGCTGCCCGCAACGCCGTCGAGGCGGGCTTCGACGGGGTGGAGATCCACGGCGCCAACGGCTACCTCGTCCACCAGTTCCTGGCCCCCAACAGCAATCTGCGCACCGACGACTGGGGCGGCTCGACCGAGGGCCGGATCCGCTTCGCCGTCGAGGTCACCCGGGCGGTGGCCGAGGCGGTCGGCGCGCACCGCACCGGTCTGCGGCTCTCCCCGGGCAACCCCTTCAACGGCATCGAGGAGCCCGCCCCCGAGCCGCTCTACACCGCGCTGCTCCAGGCCGTCGCACCCCTCGGACTGGCCTATCTGCATCTGTGCGACGTCCCCGACCACGAGCTGATCGCCCGGCTGCGCAAGCACTTCACCGGCACCTTCCTGCTCAATCCGGCCGACGGCGGGCGCCCCACCGGCCTTGAGGACCTGCCGCTGATCGAGGACGGCACGGCCGATCTGCTGGCCTTCGGGCGGCAGTTCCTCGCCAACCCGGACCTGCCCCGGCGGCTCGCGCGCGGCGGCCCCTTCAACACCCCCGACCGGGCGAGCTTCTACGGCGGCGATGACACCGGCTACCTCGACTACCCGGCGCTGGACGTCTGAAAGACCGGCGGCCGGACGGGCGGAGCGGCCCGTACGAGCGCCCCGTCCGTCCGGCCGCCGGACACACGACAGCGCGGCCGCCGCACAGACCCTGCTGTGCGGCAGCCGCGCCACCCGTGCTTCGCCGCGACTACTTCACCGGCGTGAAGTCCCGGGCTCCGATGTACTCCGGGCGCCGGACCGGCGCCGCGAACGGCTCCACCGCTTCGTTGTCCACACTGTTGAAGACGATGAAGACATTGCTGCGCGGGTACGGCGTGATGTTGTCACCCGAGCCGTGCATCGCATTGCAGT
This sequence comes from Streptomyces sp. MCA2, assembly GCF_023544705.1. Lineage (NCBI taxonomy): Bacteria > Bacillati > Actinomycetota > Actinomycetes > Kitasatosporales > Streptomycetaceae > Streptomyces > Streptomyces sp. MCA2. The sequence continues at coordinate 28,778 of NZ_JAMJFM010000048.1, read as the reverse complement.
CGAACCAGGTCGCCGAGCCGGCGTGGCCGGTGAAGAGGCGGATGCTGTGCTTGTCCGCCATCTTCGTCAGCACCTCGTCCGACGGGATGCCCGCGTCCTGCATCTGGAGCGACCGCTTGTAGTTGTCCTTCGGCGTCGCACCCTCACAGCCCACGAAGTGCTGGTGCGAGCCGGGCATGATCATCAAGCCGCCGTTGGTGTCGTAGTTCTCCGTCAGCGCGATCGAGACCGACACGGTGCGCATGTTCGGCAGACCGTCCTCGGCGTGCCAGGTCTCGAAGTCCGAGTGCCAGTAGAAGCCGGTGGCACCGAACCCGGGCTTCACATTGATCCGCGACTGGTGGACGTAGACGTCCGAGCCGAGGATCTGCCGGGCGCGCCCGACCACACGCGGGTCGGAGACCAGCTTGGCGAACACCTCGCTGATCTTGTGCACCTCGAACACGGTCCGTACGTCGCCTGACTTCGGCTCGACGATGGAGCGCGGGTCGGCGCGCATCGTCGGGTCGAGGACGAGACGGTCCAGTTCGGCGCGGTACACCGCGACTTCCTCCGCCGTGAGCAGTTCCCCGATGGCGAAAAAGCCGTCGCGTTCGAAGTCGCTCAGCTCGGACGGCGCGAACGGGCCGGCCGTTCCGGGCTGCGACCACACCACCGGGTCCTTCCGCGGGGTGATGACCTCGGCGGTCCCACGGGTCGGGTACAGGTCGGCGGTGCGCTCGGGTGCGGTGGTCATGGTGTTGCCTTCCTCTCCTCTCGTACGGGCTCTTACTTTCGTGCGTGTGGGCGTGCCTTCCTCAGCTGCCGGACGGGGCAGGCGGGCGATGCCAACGCCTCAGACCGTCTCGGGCTCCGGGTCGGGCTCGGTGAGCAGCGGGTAGACGCCGTTCTCGTCGTGGTCCTCGCGGCCGGTGACCGGCGGGTTGAAGACGCAGACGCAGCGGAAGTCCTTCTTGATCCGCATGGTGTGCTTCTCGTGCCCGTCGAGCAGGTACATCGTGCCCGGCGTGATGGTGTGCTTCTCGCCGTTCTCGTCGTTCGTGAGCTCGGCCTCGCCCTCTACGCAGAGTACGGCTTCGATGTGGTTCGCGTACCACATCGACGTCTCCGTACCGGCGTACAGGGTGGTCTCGTGCAGCGAGAAGCCGACGCGCTCCTTGGCGAGCACGATGCGCTTGCTCTCCCAGGTGCCCGACTTGGCCTTGACGTGGCGGTCGGTGCCTTCGATGTCCTTGAAGGATCGGACGATCACGGTGACTCGGTGCCTTTCTGTGGAACGGTAAGGAGCTCTGGAGTGGTCAGGCGCAGTCGCGGACCGCGCGGGCGAGGACGCGAAGGCCCTCGTCCAGCTCCTCGGGTGTGGTCGTCAGTGCGGGCAGCAGCTTGACGACCTCGCTTTCCGGGCCGGAGGTCTCGATCAGCAGACCCAGCTCGTAGGCGCGCTTGGCGATCTTGTTGGCCAGGGGCTTGTCGATGCACTCCAGGCCCCACACGAGACCGCGGCCGCGGTACTCGGCGATGGCCTGCGGGTGCTCCTCGACGATGGCCTTCAGGTGTGCTTCGACGATCTCACCGCGGGCGAGAGTCTGCTTCTCCATCTGGCCGTCGGCCCAGTAGGTGTCCAGCGCGGCGGCGGCGGTGACGAACGCCGGGTTGTTGCCGCGGAAGGTGCCGTTGTGCTCGCCCGGCTCCCAGATGTCCAGCTCAGGCTTGAACAGGGTGAGCGCGAGCGGCAGGCCGTAGCCGCTGATGGACTTCGAGACGGTGACGATGTCCGGCACGATGCCCGCCTCCTCGAAGGAGAAGAAGGCACCCGTACGGCCGCAACCCATCTGGATGTCGTCGACGATGAGCAGCATGTCCCAGCGCTCGCACAGGTCGGCGAGGGCGCGCAGCCACTCGGGACGGGCGACGTTGATGCCGCCCTCGCCCTGGACCGTCTCGACGATCACGGCGGCGGGGGTGTTGAGGCCGGAGCCCTGGTCCTCGAGCAGCCGCTCGAACCACAGGAAGTCCGGGTAGGTGCCCTCGAGGTAGTTGTCGAACGGCATCGGGGTGCCGTGCACCAGCGGGATACCGGCACCGGCCCGCTTCATGGAGTTACCGGTGACGGCGAGCGCGCCCAGCGACATGCCGTGGAAGGCGTTGGTGAAGGACACGATCGACTCGCGGCCCTTGACCTTACGGGCCAGTTTGAGCGCGGCCTCGACCGAGTTGGCGCCCGTCGGGCCCGGGAACATGACCTTGTAGGGCAGGTCACGCGGCCGCAGGATGATGTTCTGGAACGACTCCAGGAACGCCCGCTTGGCCGTGGTGGACATGTCCAGGCCGTGGGTGACGCCGTCCCGCTCGATGTAGTCGATCAGGGCGCGTTTGAGGGTCGGGTTGTTGTGGCCGTAGTTGAGCGACCCGGCGCCGGCGAAGAAGTCGAGGTAGGTGTGGCCGTCCTCGTCGGTCATGCGGCTGCCCTGCGCGCGGTCGAAGACCGTGGGCCAGCTGCGGCAGTAGCTGCGGACCTCGGACTCCACGGTCTCGAAGACGCTCAGATCGGGCTGGGTGATGGTCACAGCATGCTCCTGGGAGATGAGTGGCGAAAAGGATCAGGAAGTCTTGGGGGGCTGGGCGGTTGCCGGCGGTGTCACGGGTGTGGTGCCGGGTCCCGCACGGCCGCTGCGGCACGGTGGCCGGGCGGCCCTGGGAGCGTCAGTGCTCCGGGCGGGCTGGTGGCTCGAACGGGCCGATGAGGTGCAGCACCTCCGGCTCGTGGCCCTGCTCCGGGAACAGCCCTGCGTCGAAGAGCACCTCGCGCTTGAGGGGCACTGAGTGCCGCTCGGCGAAGGACGCGAACAACCGGTTGGATGCGGCGTTGTCGGGGGTGATGGTGGTCTCGACGAAACGCGCGCCCAGCTCGTCCACGGCACGGGCGGTGAGCCCGTCCAGGAGTGCGGCCGCCAGCCCCTGGCCACGGTGCGCGTCGTCGACGGCGACCTGCCAGACGACGAGCGTGTCCGGGCACTCGGGGCGGATGTATCCGGTGACGAAGGCAGCCGGCTCGCCCTCCGTGTCGCGGGCGACTACGGAGGTGGCGGCGAAGTCGCGACACCACAGGAGGTAGCTGTAGGAGGAGTTGAGGTCCAGTGCCTTCGAGTCGCGGGCGATACGCCAGATCGCGGCTCCGTCCTCCACGCGTGGGGTGTCGAGCTTGAAGCCCTCCGGAAATTCTCTGATATCGCTTCGGGCACCTGCATGGTCTGCTTGTGCGGCGGTCATAGAAATTAAATTTACCCAGGGAAAAGCGAAATTGCATCGCGGGCAGGGGTTACGGAAGCGCCGAAGATGTGTTATCGCGCGGGGGCGCCCGGACGCGCGATGCCACCGCGGGATGACCCGATTTGACCTGGATGTTCGGGGCGAAACGGACACGTTGTGTAGTCGGTCACAGCTCCGTAACGCCTACGAGATCCGTCCGAATTATGGAACTTGCCGCTAGCAAAATCTTGGCGTTTGAGGTGCGGAAAAGCGGGCAGAAGAATACGGGAAGCTGTACGCGCAAGGAATTGGGAATTCGCCCCCGGAAGCCTTGGCGTAAGGCCCATCGAAACCTGCGGGGCAAGCCCATGGCAAGGCCCGCAAGAACATGCGCGGGACAATGGCTGGAAGCCTGCGGAGAACGTACGCGAAACGGTGCGGAGAACGGTCGGAGAACGTACGCAGAACCGCACCGAAGCGATACGGAGAGCGACCGGGGCGAATAGTGCGGGCGGCGCGCGGCTTTCCGGGAAACGGCGGGGTGAGGCGGTCGCGGAGCGTGTGCGACGGCCGCGTCCGTACGCTGGGTGACGCCGCCTACAGTGCCTGTATGACGTCCATGAGTGAAGGTGCGGCGCTGCACCTCAAGGGGAGGGTCCTCGTCGGGCCGGACGACGTGCGCGACGAGCTGTGGGTCGTCGGCGGCCGGGTCACCTTCGACCGGCCGGCCATGGCACGGGATGCCACCACCGTGACGGGCTGGGCGCTGCCGGGCCTGGTCGACGCCCACTGCCACGTGGGCCTGGACGCACACGGCCCGGTGGACGCCCCCACCAGCGAGAAACAGGCGCTCACCGACCGTGACGCCGGCACGCTGCTGATCCGCGACGCCGGGTCCCCGTCCGACACCCGCTGGATCGACGACCGGGAGGATCTGCCGCGGATCATCCGCGCCGGCCGTCACATCGCCCGCACCAAGCGCTACATCCGCAACTACGCGCACGAGATCGAGCCCGAGGACCTCGTCGCCTACGTCGCCCAGGAGGCCCGCCGCGGCGACGGCTGGGTCAAGCTCGTCGGCGACTGGATCGACCGCTCCACGGGCGATCTGGAGGCCTGCTGGCCCCCCGGAGCGGTCGAGGCGGCCATCGCCGAGGCCCACCGGCTGGGCGCCCGCGTGACGGCCCACTGCTTCGCGGAGGACTCCCTCGCCCCGCTCGTCGAGGCCGGGATCGACTGCATCGAGCACGCCACCGGGCTCACCGAGGAGACCATCCCGCTGTTCGCGGAGCGTGGCGTCGCCATCGTCCCCACGCTCGTCAACATCGCCACCTTCCCGCGGCTCGCGGACGGCGGTGCGGGGAAGTTCCCGCGCTGGGCGGACCACATGCGGCGCCTGCACGCGCGGCGCTACGACACCGTACGGGCGGCCTACGACGCGGGGGTGCCCGTCTTCGCCGGTACGGACGCCGGCGGCTCGCTCGCCCACGGTCTGGTCGCCGAGGAGGTCGCCGAGCTGACCAAGGCCGGTCTGAGCGCCGTGGCGGCGCTCTCCGCCACCACCTGGGGCGCCAGGGACTGGCTCGGCCGCCCCGGCCTCACCGAGGGCGCCCCGGCGGACCTGGTGGTCTACGGGAGCGATCCGCGCGAGGACGTCCGGGTGCTGGCCGCGCCGCGCCGGGTGGTGCTGCGCGGGCAGGTCGTGGGGTAGCCGGCAGCCGGTTTCCCGGGCCGCCCCGATGGGGTGACCCGGGGAATCCCGCCCGGTCAACCGGGGTCACCCGAGCGGTGGGGCCGCTGTTGCGTGGGTGGTGCCCCGTGTCACAGGAATCGAATAAATACCCGGAAACCACCCATTGGGGTGAACTGACGTCACGTGGCTGCCCGTTCACCCTCCGTGCGGACACGATGTGCGGGTCGAGGTCGTCGGCCCGCGTGATGTCCCCCATTGGCGCGGCCGGCGGCTCCATTTCTCCTGTGAGGGTTCCACACTCGTGTCCACCAGTCCCACCTGCTCCTTCGGCATGCCCCGGCGCCTCGCCGCGACCTTCGTCGCCACCACACTGACGGCCGGCTCCGCCCTCCTGCTCGGCGCCGTACCCGCGCATGCCACCGGAGACCACGGCCCGGCCCGCGGCACCGCCGACGCGGTCGTGCTGCGCACCGGCCTGAACGTCGGGCTGCTCAACAAGACGCTCGACGTCCCGCTGAACGCCGTCCTGAACGAGGTGCACGCCCCGGCCTCCGCGGACAAGACCGCGCTCACCGTCAACCTCGACGGCATCAACCACGGCAAGCCGTTCAGCGTGCTGCGCGCCGATGCCGCCACCGCACGGGCCACCACCGAGAGCCACGGCACCGAGGGCTACGCGAACCTCGTGAAGGCGAAGGTGCATCTGCCCGGTCTGCCGCTGCTGTCCCTGATCGAGGTGCAGCAGGTGACCGCCAAGGCGGTGTGCGAGGCGGGCAAGCGGCCCCGGGCCGAGTCGAACGTGCTGGGCAGCGTTCTGGTCCTGGGCAAGCGGGTCACGCTCACGGCGGGCGGCACGACGGACGTCAAGGTGCCGGGCGTGGGCGAGGTGCGGCTCGACCTGTCCAAGAAGAGCGTCCTGTCCAAGAGCGCCGCGGCCACCGCGCTCGACCTGAAGGTCTCCCTCAACCCGCTGAAGCTGAACGTCGCCGACGTGCAGGGCCGGGTCACGCTGGCCCGTGCCGCCTGCACCGCGCCGGGCGTCAAGGCGCCCGAGCGGCACGACGACGGCCAGGCCGGCGGCACCAAGCCGGCCGGCGGCAAGGGCACCGAGGTGACGCAGACGGGCTCGCGGCCCAGCACCCAGAACCTCGCGGAGACCGGCGGCAGTTCGGCCACCCCGTATCTCGCCGGGGGCGCGGCCCTGCTCGTCGCCGTGGGCGCCGGAGCGGTCGGCTTCGCCCGCCGGCGCCGCGGCGCCGCGCAGGGCGGCAACAGCTGACGGACCCCGTACACCGCGCCGGTGCTGTGGGGGCGTCGCGCGCGGTGTACGGCCCGAGGCGCGCCGTATGGCCGAGCGGCCGGTACGGCGCACCTCACCCTCGCCGGGGACCCATGCGTGGTGTGTCGGGGCCCCGGCGAGGCCTGCCCCTAGGGGCCCGTGCTACCGGGTGCGCCCGGCTCCTCCCGTCCGAGGTCCCTGGGCAACGGCGGCGGGCGGTACGGGCCCGGTCAGCCCGCGCTGCCGTGCGGGCACGCTGACGGGGCCGGCGGTGTGGCGTGCGGGCGTGCCGGGCGCAGCGGCCGGAAGTAGTGGGCCAGGGTCCAGCCGCCGATGCGGCTGCCGGCCTCGCACCCGTCGATGTCGGCGGTCCGGAAGTGGATTCCGCCCCAGACACGGGCGTCGATCATGTCCCCGTTGAGCCGGGCGGCCCGGTCGTAGTGCCGTGTGGTGCCGGTGGCCTCGGAGGAGAAGGTCAGGTCGAGGTGCGGGGTGCCGAGGATCCCGGTCAGGGTCCGGACCACGGCGCCGGTGACCGTGGTGTGGCCGCTGAGGTAGTCGGGGTGCGGCGGGGTGACGAGCAGCGGCTGCCACTGCGGGTCGGCCTCGGTCGCGGGGTTGCCGTCGGTGCCGGCCAGCTGGACCGCGGTGACCGGCCGCCAGAAGCCGTAGTGGAGCTTGGCGTCCCATGCCGTGACCACGGCGTCGGTCGCCGACGCGTTCGCCGCGGCGAACAGCCGGGCTGTCTCGGCGATGTCCAGGTGGTGCCGGGCGGAGTGGTCCCGGAACGCCGACTGGAGCTGCACCGTCAGGTTGCCCCCGAAGAACAGCGCGGTCTCGGTCTGCCGCGCGGTGCGGGGCGATCCGGTCCTCGAGCCCATGGACTTCACCTCGTTGACGTCCCGGGCGTAGCGGGCCGAGGGCAGGGCGGGCGGTCCGCCGGGACGGAACTGGGACGGGGAGGCCAGCACCATGGGGCGCAGTCTGCCGAGCCAGGGGTCGATGAAGGGCTGATGGGCGGGCGGAGTGGGCCGCCAGACGCCGGGCGCGGGCGCGGCGGTGAACTCCACCGGGGCGAACCGGCCGTCTCCTTCGCGCAGTGCGACGAGGTGGCCGGCGGCGCGCTCCCCGAAGGCCACGCCCTGCCGCTTCGCGGTGCCGTCGGGGATCCTGGCGAGCGAGGCGGCGTAGGCGGTATCGAGCGGGGCCTGCGAGGCGGGGAAGTACGTCAGCAGTACGCGGTGTGCGGCGGTCACGGCCGCCGCCTCGGGCGAGGCGGTGGCGGGCCCGCGCGCCCGCCATTTGTACGGGGCGTAGCGGCCCTGGATGCCGACCACGGCGTTGTAGACGGCGGCCGAGACGAACCCGTGCCAGATGACCGCCTGCCCGGAGGGGCGGGTGGCGCCGACGTGGGCGCTGATGGCGTCGGTGGCGAGGGCGTTCCAGTCGCGCACCGCCTGGGGGTCCGCCGCCGGCGGCACGTGGCCGGCGGCGGTGGCGGTGGCGGCGGGGCCGGTCACGGCCGTGAGAGCGAGGAGCAGGAGGGAAGCGAGGGCGCCGAGGGCGGTCCGTCCACCCGAACGAGGAGTATCCATAACTGACTTAACAGCCAAAAGGGTGAACGGTCACACCGATGCGCCAACGGGAAGGGGTGCGCCGGTGCACTCGGTTTCCGGGCCCCGCCCCGTTCCTCGCTCCGCGCGGACCCGCTCGGCATCCTTTACCCGAGTACCTCGCCCAGCGCCGCCACGAACCGGTCGGTCGTGGCCCGGTCCCGCACCGCCAGGCGCAGCCAGCCGGGGCCCAGGCCGGGGAAGGTGTCACCCCGGCGCACCGCGAAGCCGCGGGCCCGCAGCGCGGCCCGTACCCCGTCCGCGTCCGGCAGCCGGATCAGCACGAACGGGCCCGCCGCCGGGCCGGCCGCCCTGATCTGCGGGAACTCGCCCAGCCGGGCCAGCAGATGAGCCCGGTCCACGGCGATCGCCTCGGCCGCCGCTGCCGCCTCCGCCAGCGCCTCCGGCGCACAGCACGCCTCGGCGGCGGCCAGCGCGGGACTGGAGACCGGCCACAGCGGCTGCGCCCGCTCCAGGGCGGCGACGGTGTCCGCGGCGGCCAGCACATAGCCGATCCGCAGCCCGGCCAGCCCCCAGGTCTTGGTGAGGCTGCGCAGCACGACCAGGCCCGGCAGATCCGTGCGCCCGGCCAGCGCCTCCCGCTCACCGGGCACCGCGTCCATGAAGGCCTCGTCCACCACCAGCGTCCGGCCGGGCCGCGCCAAGCCGGCCAGCACGCCCGCGGGGTGCAGGACGGAGGTGGGGTTGGTGGGGTTGCCGACGACGACCAGATCGGCGTCCTCGGGCACCGCGGCCGGGTCCAGCCGGAAGCCGTCCCGCGCATCGAGCAGTACCCGGGTGACGTCGTGCCCGGCGTCCCGCAGCGCCGCCTCGGGCTCGGTGAACTGCGGATGCACCACGACCGGCCGGCGGGCCCGTACGGCGCGCGCGATCAGCACGAACGCCTCCGCGGCCCCCGAGGTCAGCAACACCCGCTCCACGGGCAGACCGTGCCGTGCGGCCACCGCCCGGCGTGCCGCACGGCCGTCGGGATACGCGGCGAGGCCGTCCAGCGACGCGGCGATGCGTGCCTTGAGCCAGGCCGGGGGAGTGCCGCTGCGGACATTCACCGCAAGATCGGTCAGATCCGTCAATGCGCCTTCCGTGCCCCGTACTTCGGCATCGCCGTGGTGCCGCAGATCGGGCTCGTGCGGCGGGGCGTCCGCGGCGGCGTCCCGCGGCGGTGCGGACCCGGTGTGCGCCGGCATGCTCACCGCTCCCCGCGGTCCGTGGACAGCGGAGCGCTCCGCTCCGGTGCGCCGTCCGTCTCCCGGGCGTCCTCCGCCGCCGCCCGGTCACCGCACGGCGCACCGCTCAGCAGCGGATCGCCCGCCACCGTCGCGTGGTAGCGCTCCATCACCACCGCGGCCACCTCGGCCGCGGGGCCGATCGCCTCCGCGCCGTACACCTCCGAGCCGGGGTGCGCCGCGGACCAGCCCTCGGCCTGCATGTGCAGCCGCTCCAGCAGGTCGCCGGGGAAGAGGAAGTAGGGCAGGACCACGATCCTGGCCGGCCCGCGGGCCCCCGCCGCCAGCGCCAGGCACCGGTCCAGGCCGGTCGGCACATCGGGCGCCGCCTGCGAGACGAACGCGGTCTCCACGCCCGCGAACCCGCGCCCCTCCCACAGCAGCCGCGCGGCGCGCGCGACCTCGGCGTTGGCGTACGGATCGGCCGCGCCGCGCCCCACCAGCAGCACGGTGGTGCGGGCCCGGTCCTCGGGCTTGCGGGCGCCGCTGCCCAGTGCCTCGTCCAGCCGCCGCTCCAGCACATCGAGCACCTTGGGGTGCGGCCCCAGCTCGGCGCCGCAGGCGTAGCCGAGCCCGGGGTGGCGCTCCGCCGCCCGCTCCAGGGCCGCGGGCAGCGCTTCCGGTACCGGACCGGTCGGGGCCAGCAGCAGCGGTATGACGGCGAGCCGGGTGGCGCCCCGCTCGACGAGCCCGTCGACGGCGTCGCCCAGCGGCAGCGGAGAGGCCGGAACACCGAAGAAGCCGCCGGCGACGGGCACGTCGGGGTGGCGTTCGCCGAGCACACGCACCAGCGCGCGCAGAGCCTCGGCCCCGCCTTCGTCACGGGTGCCGTGACCGGCGATGAGCAATGCGGGAGAGGTGGTCACTGGGTCTCCTTGGTACCGGTGGTTGCGCTCTCGGGCGCCGGGTCGCCGACGACCCCCGTCCGCCGATCCGGGCCACGGCGGGGCGGGTTGGGGGAGGTCATGACGATAACCGCCCCCGTACAGGGCACGGCGGCCGCTCCCTCCCTACCAGCGGTAAGGGCACCGGAGTCTGTTACTGCCGGCCCGGCGAGCGCACAGGTCGCCCGGGCCGGCGGCGGTGACTTCCGCTTGCCGGCGACCAGTGCGGCACCCGGCCCCGCGGCGAGCAGGGCGGCCGCCTCGGCCACGCTCGGCGTCCCGACGGCGGCGTCCGCGGCCGCGGACGGCTCCGGTCCCCGTACGGCCGCCAGCGCCTCCGCCGGGAACGACCGCAACGGCACCCCCAGCGCCCGCGCCGCCCCGGTCAGCCCCGGCTCCGCCGCCTTCGCCGTCACCGTCGCCAGCGCGACGACCTGCGAGGAGGCATATCCCGCCGCCGCGCAGGCGGCCGTGATCAGCTCCAGCACCTCGGACACCGGGACGCCACGGCGCGCCCCCACGCCGGCGACCAGCGGCGTGGACGGGCCGCCGGCCTCGTCGGCCGCCCGGTGTCTCATACCGCGACGGCTCCCCGGCCGAAGGCGACCCGGCCGTGCCGGCCCGCCAGGACGGCGGTGAGCCCGGTGGGCCCGGCCGTGACCGGCTCACCCGGCCACCGGACGCCGAGCGCCGCCGGCTCGGCGCGGGCCACTCCCGGGTCGGGGTGCGCAGCGGTGAGCGGGACCAGCGGCAGCACCGGCAGGGCGCTGCCGGACGGGTGCGGGGTATCGCCCCGGTCGAGCAGGAACGGGGCCAGGCCCGCGCCCGTCCCCGGCGGGGTCAGCTGCCAGGCGGGACGGCCGCCGTCGGGGGTGCGCCGGGACATGGCGACCGGGGTGCCGGGGTCGTGGCCGTGCGCCCGTGCCGCGGCCACCCGGGCCGTGATGCCGGTGACCCGGACCGCCCAGGTGACCAGCCGCGGCCCGGTCAGCGCATCGATGCCGAACCACCGCGGCCCGTCCGGGTCGGGCTGCTCCGGATCGGGCCCGATGATCTCGAAGTACGCCCCGCCGCCCAGCCCCAGCAGATGGATGGGGGCGCCTCCCATGCCCTTCAGGCTATGGGGGAAGGTGCCCCGGCCCGGGTGGCTGCCGCCGGGCACCGGCCGTACGCCGGTCAGCCCGGCGATCTCGGCGAGGGTGCGGTCCAGGTCGGGTGTGGCGTGGACGAGATGGTCGAGGACGGCGGGGGACCCGGCCTCCGGGGGCTCGGCCTCCGGGGCCCCGGTCTCCTCGCTGCCGCTCCCGCGCGTCACCGGACGGCGCTCCCGGCCGGTGCGGCCTGCGCCGCGCTCGCCACCAGACGCCCGGCCAGCGACGGCTCGGCGGCCCAGTGCACATGCAGATACGAGGCATGCACCCCGCCGCTGACGAAGCCCTCCAGCCGCCGCTCCGGGTGCGTCAGCCCCCACGCCGGGTCCGCGCCCGCGCCCGGCTCCAGCACCGTGCGGTGGAACTCATGGCCCCGCACCCGGGTGCCGGCCGCCGCCAGCGCGTTGTCCCGCAGGGCCACCGCCTCGCGGTAGCCGAGGGTGAGCCGTTCGGTCATCCGGGACTCGGCGGGCAGCACCCCGCACATCGGCTTCCCGTCGAGCGACCGGGACAGGTAGAGCAGCCCGGCGCATTCGGCGGAGACCGGTGCCCCGGAGGCGGCCAGGGCGGCCACCTCCGCGCGCAGCGGGGCGTTCGCCGACAGGTCCGGGGCGTACATCTCCGGGAAGCCGCCGCCGATCACCAGCCCCTGGGTGCCGGGCGGCAGTTGTTCGTCGCGCAGCGGGTCGAAGGGGGCCACCTCGGCGCCCGCCGCGGCCAGCAGCTCGGCATGCTCGGCGTACGAGAAGGTGAACGCGGCGCCGCCCGCGACGGCGATCAGCGGCTTCTCCGGGGAGGCCGCCCCGCCGGCCGGGGCCAGCTCCGCCGCCGGGTCCCAGGGCGCGTCCGGCAGCTCCGGCACTGTGTGCGCCAGCGCCAGCAGGGCCTGGAGATCGCAGCCCGCGCGGACCCGCGCGGCGAGTTCGCCCACCGACTCCACGGCCTCGGCCCGCCGCTCGGCGACCGGCACCAGGCCCAGGTGCCGGGAGGGCGTACCGGCCCGCCCGTCCCGGCGCAGCGCGCCCAGCACCGGCACACCGGAGGAGTCCATCGCCTCCCGCAGCAGCTCCTCGTGACGGTCCGAGCCGACCTTGTTGAGGATCACCCCGGCCAGCCGTACCTCCGGGTCCCAGGAGGCGAAACCGTGCACCAGCGCGGCCACCGACCGGGACTGCGAGGACGCGTCCACCACCAGCACCACCGGTGCCCGCAGCAGCTTGGCCACCTGCGCCGTCGAGGACAGCTCGCCCATTCCGGACGCCCCGTCGAACAGCCCCATCACGCCCTCGACGAGCGCGAGATCGGCGCCCGCCGCACCGTGCAGGAACAGCGGCGCGATCCGGTCGGGCCCGCACAGATAGGCGTCCAGATTGCGGCCGGGACGGCCGGTGGCCAGGGAGTGATAGCCCGGATCGATGTAGTCGGGTCCCACCTTGTGCGGCGAGACCACGAGCCCGGCCTCGGCGAACGCCGCCATCAGGCCCGTGGCCACCGTCGTCTTCCCCGCCCCCGACGACGGGGCGGCGATCACCAGCCGGGGGATCGAGCCACCGCTCATGCCGCGCACCCTCTCGTCACCATTCGATGCCCCGCTGGCCCTTCTGGCCCTCGTCCATCGGGTGCTTGACCTTGGTCATGTCCGTCACCAGATCGGCGAACTCCAGCAGCGGTTCGGGGGCGCCCCGTCCGGTGATGACGACATGCTGCGTACCGGGACGGTCGCGCAGCGCCGCCACCACCTCCTCGGTGTCGATCCAGCCCCACTTCAGCGGATAGGCGAACTCGTCCAGCACCAGCAGCTTGTACGTCTCCGCCGCCAGGTCCCGCTTGACCTGCTCCCAGCCCTCGCGCGCCGCCTCCTCGCTGGAGGAGATGTCGCGCTGCACCCAGGACCAGCCCTCGCCCATCTTGTGCCAGGCGACCGTGCCGCCCTCGCCGGAGTCACCGAGCACCTTCAGCGCCCGCTCCTCGCCGACCTTCCACTTCGCCGACTTCACGAACTGGAACACCCCGACCGGCCAGCCCTGGTTCCAGGCGCGCAGCGCCAGCCCGAAGGCGGCGGTGGACTTGCCCTTGCCCTGGCCGGTGTGGACGAACACCAGCGGGCGGTTGCGGCGCTGGCGGGTGGTGAGCCCGTCGTTCGGTACGACGGACGGCTGTCCCTGCGGCATTACGCGGCCTTCCTGTTGCCTTGCACGGTCCGTACGAGCGCGGAGACGCTGTCCGCGCGCAGTTCGTCGAGGGTGATCGCGGTGCCCTGGAGCTCACGGGCCAGCTCGCCCGCGAGGCCCAGCCGCACCGGGCCCGCCTCACAGTCCACGACCACCGAGGCGGTGCCCTCACCGGCCAGCAGCCGGGCCGCGCGGGCGGCCCGGCCGACGGGCTCCGGGCCGCCGGTGGCCCGTCCGTCGGTGACGACCACCAGCAGCGGCCGCCGCGAGGCATCCCGCATCCGCTCGACCCGCAGCACCTCATGGGCCCTCAGCAGCCCCTCCGACAGCGGCGTACGGCCGCCTGTCGGCAACTGCTCCAGCCGCGCCGCGCCCGCCTCGACCGAGGACGTCGGGGGCAGCGCCAGCTCGGCGCCGGTGCCACGGAAGGTGATCATGCCGATCTTGTCGCGCCGCTGGTAGGCGTCCAGCAGCAGCGAGAGCACCGCGCCCTTGACCGCGCTCATCCGCTTCCGCGCCGCCATCGAACCGGACGCGTCCACGACGAACAGGACCAGATTGCCCTCCCGCCCCTCGCGTACCGCCTCGCGCAGATCGTCCCGGCGCACCACCAGCCCCCGCCCGCTGCGGCCGCGCGCCCGCTGGTGCGGCGCCGCGGCCTGCACGGTCGCCGCCAGGTGCAGCTTGCCCAGGGCGCCGTGCGGACGCCGGGCACCGGTCGTCCGGCCGTGCGCGGTCCGCGCCCGCGACCTGCGGCCGTCCGCGCCCTCGCCCAGGCCCGGCACATCCAGCCGCCGGGTACGGAACGGCTGGGTGGCGCCGACCGCCGCCTTCTGGCCGCCCGCGCCCGGGGCGCCCTCCTGGGACTGCTCGGGAGCGGCCGGCTGCTCCTGCCGCTCGGGGGCCTCCGGGGCCTCGGGGCCGTCGGGGGCCTGGGGAGCCTCCTGCTCCTGCTGGTGCGGGAGTTCGGGGCGCTCCGTACGGGGATCCTCCTCCGGCCCACCGTCCTGCGGCGGCTGTCCGCCGCCGTCCGGACCGCCCCCGTCGGGGCCGCCGTCCGGCCCGTCCGGGTCCGGATCGTCCTCGCCGTCCGTGCCCTCGTCCGCCCCGCCGAACTCCTCCAGCGTGCGGTCGAGCTTGTCCTCGTCCAGGCCGGGCGCGTCGAAGGGGTTACGGCGCCGGCGGTGCGGCAGCGCCAGCAGCGCCGCCTGCCGCACGTCCTCCTCCAGGACGTCCGTCCGCCCGGCCCATGCGGCCAGCGCCGTGGCGGTACGCGCCATCACGATGTCCGCGCGCATCCCGTCCACCTCGAACGCCGCGCAGGTCGCCGCGATCTGCCGCAGCGCCGCGTCCCCCAGCGTCACGCCCGGCAGCAACTCCCGTGCCGCGGCGATGCGGTGGCGCAGCTCGTCCTCCTCGGCCGCCCAGCGTGCCGCGAAGCCCGCCGGATCGGCGTCGTACGCCAGCCGGCGCCGGACCACCGACACCCGCTGGTCGGGCTCGCGCGAGGCGGCGACCTCGACGGTGAGCCCGAACCGGTCCAGCAACTGCGGCCGCAGCTCGCCCTCTTCGGGGTTCATGGTGCCGACGAGCAGGAACCGGGCCGCATGCCGTACGGACACCCCCTCGCGCTCCACGTACGAGGCGCCCATGGCGGCCGCGTCCAGCAGCAGGTCCACCAGATGGTCGTGGAGGAGGTTGACCTCGTCGACGTACAGGATGCCGCGGTGCGCATCCGCCAGCAGGCCCGGCTCGAAGGCCTTCACGCCCTCCGACAGCGCCCGCTCGATGTCCAGCGCGCCGACCAGCCGGTCCTCGGAGGCGCCGACGGGCAGTTCGACCATCCGCGTCGGGCGGTCCTCGACGGCACCCGTCTCGTGCGGCCCGTCGGGGCAGCCGGGGTCGGGCGCGTCGGGGGCACAGGCGAAGCGGCAGCCGCCGACCACGTCCACATGCGGCATCAGCGCCGACAGCGCCCGCACGGCGGTGCTCTTGGCGGTGCCCTTCTCGCCGCGGACCAGTACACCGCCCACCGCGGGGCTGACCGCGTTCAGCAGCAGCGCCAGCCGCAGATCGTCCATCCCGACCACCGCGGTGAACGGGTACTGCGGAGTCGTGTTGTGAGCGGTTGTCATGCTGTGTCGTCCTCCTGGTCGTCGGCCGGCTGCTCTGCTGCGTCTTCTGCGTCCGTCGCGGTCCTCCGTTGCGTACCCGTCATGGCGCTCCCGGAGGCACGAACGGCAGCCCCTCCGGAACCCCTTCCTCGATCAGCCGGAGCAGCGCGGCGGTGTCCGCGTGCTCCTCGATCAGATCGCCCAGCCGGTCCAGCTGCTCCTCGCGCAGGGTGGCGAAGCTGGTGTCGGGGGCGGGCACGAACGCCCGGCCCGCGTCCGCCGCGACCCGCCGCAGGAAGGCCCGCCGGAAGCTGTCGCTCTCCAGCGAGCCGTGCCAGTGCGTGCCCCATACGGAGCCGGCCCGGCAGCCGTCCAGGCCGCGTCCCCGGCCGTCGGAGATGAACTCCTCGTCCCCGCCGGTCACTTCGGCGACCCCGTGGTGGATCTCGTAGCCCGCCACCGGCTCGCCCAGCGCCTCGCCGACCGGCCGCGCCAGGGTCTTCTCCGCCGCGAACCGCACCCGTACGGGCAGCAGCCCCAGCCCGTCGACCGTGCCGGCCTTTGACTCGATGTCGTCCTCGATGCGCTCGCCCAGCATCTGGTACCCGCCGCAGATGCCCAGCACCGGGCGGCCCTCGGCGGCCCGCCGGGCGACCGCGTCCGCCAGCCCGCGCTCACGCAGCCACTCCAGCGCCCGGACCGTGCCCCGGGTCCCCGGCAGCACCACCAGGTCCGCGTCGGCCAGTTCCTCGGCCCGGTCCACGAACCGCACCACCACGCCCGGTTCCGCGGCCAGCGCGTCCACGTCCGTGAAGTTCGACATCAGCGGTACGGCGGCGACCGCCACCCGCAGCACCTCCGCGCCGTGCGGCGGCGTCACCACGCTCTCACGCACCGCGCCCCGCAGCGACACCCTCAGGCCGTCCTCCTCGTCGATGCCGAGACCGTGGGAGAAGGGCAGCACCCCCAGCGTCTGCCGTCCGGTGAGGCCGCGCAGCATCTCCAGTCCCGGCTCCAGCAGCGTCACATCGCCCCGGAACTTGTTGACCAGATACCCGGCGACCAGCGCCTGGTCCTCCTTGGACAGCAGCGCGGTGGTGCCGAAGAAGGAGGCGAACACCCCGCCACGGTCGATGTCACCGACCACCATCACCGGAATACGGGCGGCCCGCGCCAGGCCCATGTTCACGATGTCGGTACGCCGCAGATTGATCTCGGCGGGGCTGCCGGCGCCCTCGCAGATCACCGCGTCGTACGTCCGCCGCAGCTCCTGGAGGCAGTCGGTGACCGTGCCGAGCAACTCCTCCCGGCGCCCGGCATACAGCGCCTTCCCGGCGGACGACCCCCCGGCCTCCCCGAAGTACCCCCGCGCGCTGAGCTCACCCACCGGCTTCCCCAGCAGCACCACCTGGCTGCTGCGGTCGCTGCCGGGCTTGAGCAGTACGGGATTCATCAGCGCGGTCGGCTCCACCCGCGCCGCGGCGGCCTGCATCGCCTGGGCCCGTCCGATCTCCGCGCCCTCGCGCGTGACGAACGAGTTCAGCGACATGTTCTGCGCCTTGAACGGCGCTACCCGGACGCCCTGCCGGGCCAGCCAGCGGCAGATGCCCGCCGTCACCACGCTCTTGCCGGCGTCGGACGTCGTACCGGCCACCAACAGGCCACCGCCGACGGCCCCTCCGGATGCCTTGAACCGCCCGTTCACCGGGTCCTCCTCATGCGCCGGGACCCCGGCTGTCGTGAACCGTACGCGCCACCGCACCCGCGGCCCTGCGCGTCACTGCACCTGCGGACGGGCGGGCCGTACGCAGCAGGGCCCGCCGCACGGCGCCGAACGCCGGCCGCGCGGCCACCGTCGTCACCAGCGCCAGCGCGCTCACCCGGCGCGAGAGCCGCACCGCCCGTTCGATGTCGGCCACCGCGACCGGCGGCGCCCCCTCGTTGAGCACCGGACGGTGTTCCACCCGCCCGCCGTACGCCAGCGTGCCGCCCAGCCGTACGCCCAGCGCGCCCGCGAACGACGCCTCCACCGGGCCCGCGTTGGGGCTCGGGTGCGCGCCGCCGTCCGCCCGCCAGGCCCGCAGCGCACCGCGCCGGTCGGGGCCCGCGAGCACGGTCAGTGCGGCGGTCAGCCGGGAGCCGGGCCAGCCGGCGAGATCGTCGAGCCGGGCCGAGGCCCAGCCGAAGCGGAGGTGGCGCGGCGACTTGTGCCCCACCATCGCGTCCAGGGTGTTCACCGCCCGGAACGCCACCAGGCCGGGCACCCCGCCCAGCGCGCCCCAGACGAGGGCGCCCACCACCGCGTCGGAGGTGTTCTCGGCGACCGACTCCACCACCGCGCGGGCCATCTGCGGCCCGTCCAGCGCCTGCGGATCGCGCCCGCACAGATGCGGCAGCCGCTCCCGTGCCACGTCCAGATCACCCGCCGTCAGCGCCCCGCCGACGGCCCGCGCCTCCCGGCCGAGCGAGGTGCCGCCCAGCACGGCCCAGACCGTCGCCGCGGTCAGTGCGACCCGGGCGCCGTTGCGGAGGGGGGACGGGGAAACGGCAGCGCCCTGCACGGCACGCTGGAGCAGCGCGGCGCCGGCGGCGGCACCGCCCGCACACACCACGGCATGCGCCGCCCCGTATCCGCGGTGATCGCGCCACAGCCGGCGCTCGACGGCGCCCGCGGCCCGGCCGAAGGCGGCCACCGGATGGCCGCGCCGGGGGTCCGCCGCGATCAGGTCGGCGAGAAAGCCGAGGGCCGCGCCACACACATATCCCGCGTGTTCGCCGCGCATCGGATCAGACGTCCGTCATGCCTCGAAGGGCCCCTGCGGCAGCGGGCAGTGGAGATCTGGCAGGGCGGCCGGGCATGGCGGTATGTCCTCACTCAGGGTCCGCGCCCTGGCTCGACGTGACGGCGACAAGAGTCTCCTGGCTCCCCGGATCGGCGAGTCCTCCGGCCTTCCAGTCCCGGTGTACGTCATCGGACGTACGCGAGGCGGACCGTGGCCTTCGTTGGAGGAACGCTCCCCGGTGACAGTGGCGGGACCGCGCCGGATTCTCACCGGACTTCCTCATCTGTCGCCGAATGGCTCCGGCAGTCCACCACGCCCCGCGAATGCCCGTCAACTCACCCTTGACCTGCGACGCTGTCCTGTGGCACGGGCTGTGGCGCACGCCACAGCGTGGCAGCCACGTCACAGACGGTTGCCCCCGCCCCTGATCTCACGTCACTATCTGGTGCACGGCGGCGACGGGGCCGCCGGAAGGGGGCCGGGGGATGCCGCAGAGCGCTGACCGCCACGAGATCCGTATCAGGATCACGGGCACGAACAATCCTGACCAGGACATCGAGGACCTCAAGGCGTGGCTGGAGCGCGAACCGTGGCTGGACCGGAGCCGCCACGACTGGCTGCTGCGCCCGCGGCCGCAGGACGAGAGCGACGACGGCCCCGGTGACATGGCCGTCGGCGTCGACGACCTGATCCTGGTCATCGTCGGCGCCGTCGCCGCCGAGATGACCAAAAGTCTCACCATCGCCCTTCAGGAGTGGCTGCGACGGCGCCGGGAGGAACGCGACACCGGCGAGCGGCCCACCGTCGCGGTCGGGAGCGGCGACGGGGACCTGCGCGCGCTCGGCGACGCGGGCCCGGGCGCCGTGGCCCCCGAACACCCCGATCCCGGCAGCCCGGCAGACGGGAGCGGCCGCACCGCCGGGGACTGAGCCGGATGTCCGAATACGACGCACGGGGCAAGGTCAACCGGGCGCTGCTGATCTGTGTCGACGACTACCGCACGCTGCGCCCGCTCCCCGCGGTGAAGGACAACGCCCGGGAACTGGAGCGGGCCCTGCTCGCCCCCGGCACCGATCTGTTCACCAAGGGCGAGGTCGTCACCTGCCGGCCTCAGGAGCCCTGGGAGGTGGAACAGGCGCTGGACACCGTCGTCCAGGAGGCGCGCGGGCTGCTGCTGGTGTACTTCTCCGGCCACGGCCGGGTGGGCCGCGACGGCGGCAATCTGCAACTGATGGTCGGCGCCTCGGAACGGCGTCACAAGACCGTCTCCTGGCAGGACACCGTGCTGTCCTATCTGGACAACGCGCGGGCCGACCGGATCGTGATCGTCCTGGAGTGCTGTTACGCCGGCAACGCGAGCGAGGCCTTCCACTCCTGCCGCAACCCCACCTCGCTGCTGATGGCCGCGCAGCCCAACCGCCGTATCTTCAGCGGCGAGGAGCCCACCGGGGGCAGCGTCTTCACCCGCGCCCTGGTGCAGACCCTGGAACGGGGCATCCCCGGCAAGCGGTTCGTCACCTTCGAGGACCTCGTCCGGGCACTGCGCGAGCAACTGGCCGGTGAACGGACGCCGATGGGCGATGTCTGGGAGCCGCGCTCGGCGAAGCAGAACACCGTCGACGACGTCATCCTGTCCTTCGCCACTCCCGAGGACCGCCCGCCGACCCCGCTGCGGATCCGCTTACGCCGCTGGCTGAAGTCGTACTTCCGGCACTGGCCCAGACTCCTGCTGATCCTGGCGATCATCTTCGTCCCGGCCACCACGGGCGTCGTGCTGCTCCAGCTCGCGGACGGCGCGGCGCCCTGCCCGCCCGCCCTCGAACTGCGGCTGCTCACCGCCCCCGAGGCCGAACCCGCGCTGCGCCAGGCGGCCTTCGACTACGAGATGTCCCAGGCCAACACCCGGCCCCTCAGCGGCGAGGGCGACCTCCCCGACGGCTGCCGGCGCGCCCAGATCACCGTGTACTCCGCCGCCAAGGACCAGGTCGACCAGGGCTTCGCGGCCGCCGACCGCTGGCAGGGCGAGGCACACGGCACCGGCAAGGAGCGGCCGGGCGACCAGGGCATCGACCCCCTCCACCGGCCGGGACCGCAGCCCGACATCTGGATCCCGGAATCCACCGCCGACTACTACGAGGCCCGCCGCGGCATGCCCGCCACGGGCTCCCCCGCGACCCTGCACTACGCCGCCCCGGTCGCCTACACCCCCCTGGTCGTCGGCATCCCGGCGCGCCGGCGGCTGGACGACGTCGAACCGGCCGGCGCCTCCTGGCAGGAGCTGCTCGCCGGAACCGACAGCACCCACCACGACCTCAAGCTCCTGCGGCCGAGCCCCGTGCTGTCCGGCACCGGTCTGCTGCACACCCTCGGCCTCTACCTCGCCCACGACGGCTCGGGCACCGCAACGGGCGCGCCCGACCTCACCCTCGCCCGGCACGCCGAGGAGCGGCTCGCCGCCCCGGGCAGCCAGTACGCGGGCAGCACCGAACTGCTGTGTTCGCTGCGGCCCGACACCGACGCCGCCGGTTCCGTCGACCGGACCAGGTCCGCGCCCCTGGTGTCGGAGAAGTCCCTCGCCGACTACAACCTGGGCCGCGCCACCGGCAGTTGCCCGGCCCTGGACGCCCCGCTCCCGCTGCGCGCCCGCTACGTCGCCTACTACCCCGCGAACGTCCCCGCGCTCGACCACCCCCTGGTCCGCGTCGACTGGCAGGGCGCCACGGACGCCACCCCGCGGCAGGCCGCCGTGGCGGGCTTCGCGCAGTGGCTTCGCGCCCGGGACGGCGGCCAGCGCACCCTGACCGCGCAGGGCTACCGCGGAGTGCGGGACAGCGGCCCGCGGCAGGGTTCACCGCTGCTCGACAGCCGCGCGGACGTCAGCCCCCTCGCCGCCACGGTCCCCTTCACCGCGGCCCCGGAACAGGTCTCCCGGGTCCTGGACGGCTACGACAAGGCGCAGCGGTCCAGCCAGCTGCTGATCCTCATGGACGCCTCCACCTCCATGGCGGACGGCGGCAAGCTCCCGATCGCGCTGAGCGCTGCCGGACGCGCCGTGGAACTGGTCGGCGCCCGGCACACCTACGGCCTGTGGACCTTCCCGGACCGCGCCCATCCCGAGGACCGTGACGCGGTACGCGAGCTGGTCCCGCTCGGCAGCGCCGACCCCGCCCCGGGCAAGGCCGCGCTGGAGCGGATCGCGGGCAGCCCGCACGGCGAACTGGTCGACCACGGCGCCGCGATGGAGGAGGCGCTGACCCGCGCCGTGCGGAAGATGAAGACGTCCTCGGCCACCAACAAGGCCATCGTGCTCATCCTCGATCAGGACGACGGCGCGGGCGCCGGGCGCGCGGCGGGCGTGGAACGCACCCTCAGCGCACTCGTCAAGGAGGGGCCCCGCGTGCCCATCCTGGCACTGGCGATGGGCAGATCGGGCTGTGACACCTTCGCCCTCCAGCAACTGGCCGACGCCTCCCACGGCCAGTGCGTGCCCGGCGGTCCGCAGGCCGTCGACACCCTGGCCGGGCGGATCGCCTCCATCGGCACGGCCACGAAGGGGGACCGATGACCACCCCGCGCACCAGGGCGGCCGCCACGCTGGTCGCTCTGGCACTGCTGCCGGCGGCCGGCGGCTGTACGGGGGAGGAGCGGACCCTCCCGGAGCAGGGCGCGATCGTCCTTGCCACCGGCAGCGACCTCAGCAGCTCCGGCATCCGTCAGGATCTGATCCACGCCTGGGAGAAGGAGCACGGCCGCGAGGTACGGATCGTCCGGCTCCCGGACACCGCCGACGGCCAGCGCAGCCAGCTGCTGGCGGCGGGCCAGTCCGGCAACGGCGGCTATGACGTGCTGAACCTCGATGTCGCCTGGACCGCGGAGTTCGCCGAGGCGGGCGTCATCCGTCCCTGGGCCACCCAGCTGGACGGCGACTTCCTCGACAGCGTGGCCAAGACGGTGGAGTACGACGGCAAGGTGTGGGGAGTGCCCTTCAACACCGACGCCGGACTGCTCTACTACCGCAAGGACCTCCTCAAGGAGTACGGCCGTCCCGTCCCGTCCGACTGGGACGAGCTGGAGAAGACGGCGCAGGACGTGGCGGACGACTACAACCGCAAGGCCGCCGACGAGGCAGACGGGCACCACAAGAAGCGCCCCACGATGTACGGCATGGTCGCCCAGCTACGCCCCTACGAAGGGCTGACCGTCAACACCCTGGAGTCGGCCTGGGCCAACGGCGGCGACCCCGACGCCACCAGCTTCACCAAGGACGAGCAGGTCGGCGCACTCCAGCAGGGCGTCACCGACCTCAAGGGCCGGCTCGACTCGATCATGCCGCACGAGGCCACCACGATGGACGAGACGGAGAGCCGCCGCTGGTTCGCCGACGGCCGCGCCCTGTTCATGCGCAACTGGCCGGTCGAGTACGCGTCGGTCGCCGAGAAGCTCACCCCCGGCGAGCAGTTCGACGTCACCCAGCTGCCGGCCCGCCGCAGCGACGGCAAACGGATGTCCGTACTGGGCGGCCAGAATCTCGCGATCTCGGCCGGCAGCAAGCGGCCGGCCGGCGCCCGGTCCCTGATCGAGGCGCTGACCGGCCCGCGCAGTGAGCGCTGTCTGCTGGAGCGGGGGTTCGCGGCGACCCGCGAATCGGCGTACCGGGAGAGCGCCGAGGCGCCGCGCTGCCCGCCGCGGGGCGGTGCGGAGCGCGGCGAGCACGGCGCCGCCGGGCAGCCGGAGCCGCGGCCCGACACCCGCACCCTGCACGAGGCGCTGCTGGCGGCCGAACCCCGCCCGCGCAGCGCCCACTACCAGACCTTCAGCAAGGTCGTTCAGCTCGGGGTGTCCGCCTTCCTCAACGGCCGCGGCGGCACGGCCATCGCCGACCGGCTGGCCAGGGAGGCCGATGACGCGCTCGGCGGCCGCGGTGTACCAGCGACGAGGCGCCCGGCGGACGACGGCTGATGCCGTGGTCCGCCGGGCGCCTCGCCCGGTCCGTCGTCGCTGCCCGCTGCCGTCTCCGGCAGGGTCAGGCGGCGACGATCAGATAGATGCCATAGGCCACGGCCGCCGCGCACAGGGCGAAGGCGGCCACCGCACCGGCCCGCGCGCCCGTACCCGGCACGGCGAGCGCGACCGCGCCGCCTTCCTGCTGCGGCTTGCGGGACGTGCCGACGATGCCGACGGTGAACAGGCCCACGATCCCGACCGTCACCACGAGGGTGACGCCGAAGACCTGGCCGAGAGCTGCCCAGTCGATGCTCATGGTGTTCCTTCAGGTGATGACAGCTAGCGGGAGACCGTTGCGGCCTTGGCGCGCGGGGCGGATGTCGTGGAGGTGTCGGTGCCGGATGCCGGGGCCGGCACCTCGGCGGTTTCCGGTGCGTCGGCCACCGGGGCCGGCTGGCCTGCCGGGGGAGGGGAGACACTGCGCAGCGCGGTGGTCACCACGCCGGCCGGCTCGACGGCCGGGCCTTCGTTGACGTTGGTGTGGTCGATCGGCTTGCGCCGGGAGGCGGCCCAGATCGCGCCGCAGATGCCCAGCGCGAGGATCGCCACCGCCGCCACGCCCCAGTTGCCCTGGCCGGCGAGGAACGCGGCGCCCGCCGCGACCGCACCCGCGGCCGGCAGCGTCAGGCCCCAGGCGAGGACCATCCGGCCGGCCGTGGACCAGCGCACCACGCCGCCCTTGCGGCCCAGGCCCGAGCCCATCACGGAACCGGAGCAGACCTGGGTGGTGGAGAGCGCGAAGCCGAGGTGGGAGGAGGCCAGGATGGTGGCCGCGGCGCCGGTCTGGGCGGCGAAGCCCTGCGGCGGCTGGATGTCGGTGATGCCCTTGCCCATCGTGCGGATGATCCGCCAGCCGCCCAGGTACGTACCGAGCGCGATGGCGAGACCGGCCGAGGCGATGACCCACAGCGGCGGGTCGGCGTGCGGGGCGACCACTCCGCCGGTGATCAGCGCGAGCGTGATCACACCCATCGTCTTCTGGGCGTCGTTGGTGCCGTGGGCGAGGGAGACCAGGGCGGCGGAGGCGATCTGCCCCGCGCGGTAGCCCTTGGCGGTGTCCGCCTCGTCGCGGTTGCGGGTCAGCCGGTAGGTGAGCCGGGTCGCCGCCATCGCGGCCAGACCCGCGACGACCGGGGCGGCCACTGCCGGGATCAGCACCTTCATCACGACGGCGTCGCCGTGCACCCCGTTGGTGCCGACGGACACCAGGGTCGCGCCGATCAGACCGCCGAAGAGAGCGTGGGAGGAACTGGAGGGGAGGCCCGCGAGCCAGGTCAGCAGGTTCCAGACGATCGCGCCGACCAGGCCGGCGAAGATCACTTCAGGTCTGATGCCGGCGCCCTCGTCGATGATCCCGCCGGAGATGGTCTTGGCCACCTCCACGGACAGAAACGCACCGACGAGGTTGAGCCCTGCCGACATCGCCACCGCGGTCTTGGGTCGCAAGGCCCCGGTGGAGATGGTGGTGGCCATTGCGTTGGCCGTGTCGTGGAAGCCGTTCGTAAAGTCGAACACCAAGGCCGTGACGATCACGATCCCGATGAGAAGCGTGATGTGTTCCATTCACCCAGGCAATCAGTTCGAAGGTCAGTGTCGTTGGGACCGTACGGAGAGTGGGTGAACGGAAAGTGAACTGGGCCGGGCGCAGTGGTGACACCCCCGCAGTGTTCACGCGGAGGCGTCTCTGACGTCACTCCCGTACCACCCGTTGGCCAACTGCATGCGCTGTGCCGGTGCCCCGTACAGGCGGCCCGGCTGTCGTCGCCGTACCTGGACGACGCTAGCGGACGAGCGGCGCACGATGCCTCAACTCCGGCCAATCATCCATAGTCGGGCAGATGGCCCTAAATGGCGGATGCCGGCCGGGCGGGCCCCGGGCGTACAGTGCCCCGGCCTGCTCGTACGGTGTCGCGCACCACATCCGCTTTTCGCCGCACCGCGCCGGAGGACCCATGAAGGACCACGCCGACCGCCTCGCCGAAGCCTGGGGCGAACTGGTCGCCACCGCCCGCAGAACCGTCGCCGACGGCCTGGTCGTCGGCACCTCGGGCAATGTGTCACGCCGCATCAAGGACCTGGTCCTGGTCACCCCCAGCGGCGTCCCCTACGACCGGCTCGGGCCCGGCGACACCACCGCGGTCGACCTCGAAGGACACCAGATCATCGGCACGCTCCGGCCGACCAGCGAACTCCCGATGCATCTGGCGGTCTACCGCAGCACCACGGCCACCGCCGTCGTCCACACCCACGCCCCGTACGCCACCGCCGTCTCCACCCTGGTCCCCGAACTCCCGCCGGTCCACTACATGACCGCGGCGCTCGGCGGCCCCGTACGGGTCGCCCCCTATGCCCTGTACGGCAGCGACGAGCTCGCCGCGCACATGCTCGACGCGCTCCGCGACCGCACCGGCTGCCTGTTGCGGAACCACGGCACCCTCACCTACGGCGACAGCCTCGACCAGGCACTGGACCGCACCGCCCAGCTGGAGTGGATGTGCCGGGTATGGCTCACCGCGAGCTCCGTACCGGGCCATACGCCGAGCCTGTTGTCGGCCGGTCAGCTCGACGCGGCCGCCGCACAGCTGCGCGGCTACGGCCCGCAGGGCTGACGGCCCGCCCAGGGCCTGTGGTCAAAGCCCCGTCGTTCGCCCGTGGGGCGGCGGCCCGGCCCCCGGCGCCGCCTCGCCGGTCACCCGCCCGTCTGTGCCAAGTGGCCGCCTCCGGCACCGCTGCGCACACTGGTGAGGTGCGCCTGGTTACCGCGGCGGCCGTGGCCGCCACCACCGTGATCGGTGCCGGGGCGGCCGCCGTGGCGGTCGGCCGGTACGCCAGCGACATTGCCCTGAAACCATCGCCCGACGACCCCTTCCCGGGCGACTCC
This sequence comes from Streptomyces sp. MCA2, assembly GCF_023544705.1. Lineage (NCBI taxonomy): Bacteria > Bacillati > Actinomycetota > Actinomycetes > Kitasatosporales > Streptomycetaceae > Streptomyces > Streptomyces sp. MCA2. The sequence continues at coordinate 2,709 of NZ_JAMJFM010000048.1, read as the reverse complement.
CGTCTCACCGTGCACTCCGCCACCGAGGAGCGCATCGCCCTCACCCGCAGTCTGGCGTCCCTGCGCCCCGGCACCTACGGGCTCACCGGCTCCGGCTGCCATGCGGTGATCGGCGACGTCATCCACGGCGTCCCGCACCCCGCCGATGCGGTCGTACGCCGCCTGGTGCGGGTCACGCACGGCATCCTCAAACCGGGCAACCGGATGCGGCTCACCCCACAGGTGCACGTCGGCAACCCCCGCGACGCCCTCGGCCTCGACTGCGCCGACGTCGACATCCCCGGTGAACTCGACACCCTCCCGGCATGGTTCCTCCCCGGCGTACGCGACACCTGGGTCATCACCGCACACGGGCTGGGCACCACCCGCGAACACCCCATGGTGCTCATGCCGTTCCTGCACCGCCATCAGCTGCCCGTCCTCGACCTGGGCTACCGCAACGACATCGGTGGCCCGCGTACCGCCGACGGCATCAGCCACCTCGGCGACAGCGAGTGGCGCGACCTGGACGCGGCGATCCGCTACGCGGTCCGCTACGGCGCCCAGGACGTCGTCCTCTGCGGCTGGTCCACCGGCGCGACCATGGCGCTGCGCGCCGCCGCCCACTCCGCGCTGCGCGCCCGGATCAGCGGCCTGGTCCTGGACTCCCCGGTCCTCGACCGCAACGCCACCATCCGCGCGCTGGCCACCGCCCGGCGCGTCCCGCGCGCCCTGCTGCCGCTGGTCGTACGCGCCGCTGAGGGCACCACGGGGGTGCCCCTCGACCGGCCCGCCGACGCCGTCGACCCGGACGTGCTGAACGTCCCCATCCTGCTGTTCCACGGCCCGGACGACATGATCGCCCCCTGGACGGCCTCCCGCTCCCTCGCCGCCCGCCGCGCCGACCTGATCACTCTTCAACCGGTCCCGCACGCACCGCACGCCGCGATGTGGAACGCCGATCCGCCGAGCTACGAAGAGGCCCTGCGGCGCTTCCTCACCCCGCTCATGTAGCTTCCGGGCCGGGACTGCCCCGGCCCGGAGCAGGGCGGGAACCGGGGCCCACCGGACCGCCGCCGCCCCGCCGGGAGCCGCCGCCCCGATGACGCGTGGGCATACGGGGGGACAACTCCCCTCATCAGGGATGGGTCGGCAAGGTGGCGCGGCCCCGGAAGATCGCAAGCCGGGTTCCGATTGGGCTTTCGGGCCGACAGCGGCAACACTGCTCCTGTGACGTCCCGTACCCCGCGCGACTCCCGGCTCCGACTCGTCCCCCGTCAACCGGTTGCGGCCGCCCGCCAGGCGGTGACAACCCGGACCAAGCGTCCGGCGCCCCGCCCGCCCGAGGGCACGCCGCCGCCCGCGGAACTGGCCCGGCAGGCCCGTGCCGTACTGGCCGGCGCGGCGCGCCTCGCCCGCTGGGCCGACGGCGCCGCCCTGCGCGCCGGCCCGGACGGGGCGCTGCCGAAGGCCGCGGCGGAACGTGCCGCCGAGGCCCTGGGCCTGACGCCGCAGCAGGTCCGGGCCGACTGGGACCGGGCCCGGCTCGCCGGACTCGTCGAGCTCCATGACGGGCTCGCCCGCCCCGGCTGGCGGCTGCGTGCCTGGGACCGCGACGACACGGCCGTGCTGCGCGGCTGGGTCGCGCTCTTCGACGCCTGGTCGCTGGCCCGCCCCGCACCGCCCGGCGCCGGCCCCGCGATAGTCGCCGAAGTCGTCGAGGCGCTGCCGCAGTTGCTGTCCCTGCTGCATCTGTCGGCCGGCCCGGTCCGGCTGCCGCAGCTGCTCGACATGCTGGACCAGCGCGTCGCCGAGCTGCGGACGGAACGCTGCGAGGTCCCCTACGGCCAGGACCCGGCCCCGGGCAGCACGGACGATGCCGCGGTGGCGGCCGACGACGCCGCGGGGGCGTCGCTGGCCGAACTGCTGGGCTGGGCGCTGGACGCGCTGCTGACCGTCGGCGCGCTGGTGCCGCCGGACGGTGCGCACGACGGCGGCTACGCGGCCGCCCATGACGCGTCCGAGGCGCAGTTGACGCCGCTCGGCAACTGGTCGGTGTGGGTCAAGCTGGAGCAGATCTGTGTCGCCGCGCAGGGCCCGGCCGGCCATATCGAACAGTCCGCGGAGGCGATGCTGCGCGGCTGCGCCCGGCTCACCCCCGGCCCGGCCCGCGCCGAATACCGCGCCTGGCTCGCCGCCCGCTCCGTCGGCGCCGCCGTCGAGGAGCTGCTGACCGTGGCCCGCGGTGAGGACGCGCTGCTGCGCGGCCTGGCCTTCGAGGCGCTGCGGGCGGTCGGCGCCCCGGCCGAGCCCGCCGTGCGGGCCGCGGCCGACGAGCCGGGCCTGCGGCCGTACGCCCTGCTGTGGCTGGTCGAGCACGAGGGCGGCGACCCGGAGACGGCGCCCGATGTGCTCACCCGCGAGGAGTCGACCTGGCTGTGGGTGGACACCGCGGCGGCCGTCGCCGACCACGGCGAGACCCAACTGCTGGTCCGGCACCTCGATTCGGCGGTCCAGGGCTCGGTGCCGCGCCTCCTGGCGGAGGTACGCGCCATCGGACACCCCCGTACCGTCCAGGTGCTGGTGGCACTGGCCGCGGCCCACCCCGACCCGGCGCTCGCCAAGGCGGTACGGCGCGCGGCGTTCCAGGTCCACACCGGTGGGGTTTGATCCCACGTTTTTGGCTTTCCCGCCGTGGTGGTGTCTCGCCGTTGCTCCCCCACTGCCTAA
>NZ_JAMJFM010000047.1:0-77062 GCF_023544705.1 Streptomyces sp. MCA2 | reverse complement strand
CGCAGCGGACCCGGCCCGCCGCAGGCGCAACGGCGAGCAACCAACCATGGCGGGACAGCCAAAAACGTGGGAAAAAGCCAAGCGCGCAAGCGCGTATCGTGACTCGCCGTGACCACGTTCATCTGGATCGCCGCCGCGATCGTCCTCATCGGTATCTATCTGAGCTGGACGGCCGGCCGCCTCGACCGCCTGCACGCCCGCATCGACGCGGCCAGGGCGGCCCTCGACGCCCAACTGCTCCGGCGGGCGTCCGTCGCGCAGGAGGTGGGCACCTCGGGGATCCTCGATCCGGCCGCCTCGATCGTCCTCTACCAGGCCGCGCACGAGGCCCGGCAGGCCGAGGAGGACCACCGGGAGGTCGCGGAGAGTGAGCTGAGCCAGGCGCTGCGGGCCATCTTCGACGAGGAGACGCAGCTGGAGGCCGTGCGGGAGGCGCCCGGCGGGGAGCGGACGGTCACCGAACTCACCGCCGCGGTGCGCCGGGTCCCGATGGCGCGCCGCTTCCACAACGACGCCGTACGGGCCGCCCGTGCCGTCCGCCGCCACCGGGTGGTGCGTTACCTCCGGCTCGCCGGGCATGCGCCCTTCCCGCTGGCCTTCGAGATGGACGACGAGCCGCCGGCCGTCCTGGACGACCGCTCGGCCGGGAACTGAGCCGGGTTGCGGGACCCGGCGCCCGGGCGCCGGAGGCTGCGACTCCCAGCGGTGACGAGCCACTGACCTCTAATTGGCCCTTTCCCCGGGCCACTGACTAACGGTTGTGTGGGCGCAGCAGTACAGCCACCCGCATTGAGTGAGGTCAAACCGTGTCCAGCACGCCCACCACGCCCCAGAACCCCGAGACCGGAACCGCGCGCGTCAAGCGCGGAATGGCCGAGCAGCTCAAGGGCGGCGTGATCATGGACGTCGTCACGCCGGAAGAGGCGAAGATCGCCGAGGACGCGGGCGCCGTCGCCGTCATGGCCCTGGAGCGGGTCCCCGCCGACATCCGCAAGGACGGCGGCGTGGCCCGGATGTCCGACCCCGACATGATCGACGGCATCATCAGCGCCGTCTCCATCCCGGTCATGGCCAAGTCCCGTATCGGCCACTTCGTCGAGGCGCAGGTCCTCCAGTCGCTGGGTGTCGACTACATCGACGAGTCCGAGGTCCTCACCCCGGCCGACGAGGTCAACCACTCCGACAAGTGGGCGTTCACCACCCCCTTCGTGTGTGGTGCCACCAACCTGGGCGAGGCGCTGCGCCGGATCACCGAGGGCGCGGCCATGATCCGCTCGAAGGGCGAGGCCGGCACCGGCAACGTCGTCGAGGCGGTGCGCCACATGCGTCAGATCAAGGGCGAGATCGCCCGGCTGCGCGGCTACGACCACAACGAGCTGTTCGCCGCCGCCAAGGAGCTGCGCGCCCCGTACGAGCTGGTCAAGGAGGTCGCCGAGCTCGGCAAGCTGCCGGTCGTGCTGTTCTCCGCCGGTGGTGTGGCCACCCCGGCCGATGCCGCGCTGATGCGTCAGCTCGGCGCCGAGGGCGTGTTCGTCGGCTCCGGCATCTTCAAGTCCGGCGACCCCGCCAAGCGCGCCGCCGCGATCGTGAAGGCCACCACCTTCTACGACGACCCGAAGGTCATCGCGGATGTCTCCCGCAACCTGGGCGAGGCCATGGTCGGCATCAACTGCGACACCCTCCCCGAGGCCGAGCGCTACGCCAACCGCGGCTGGTAGGAACGTAGATGAGCACCCCCACCATCGGTGTGCTGGCCCTCCAGGGTGACGTCCGCGAGCATGTCAAGGCGCTCGCGGACGCCGGTGCCCTGGCCCGGCCGGTGCGCCGCCCCGAGGAACTGGACGAGATCGACGGCCTGGTCATACCGGGCGGCGAGTCCACCACGATGTCCAAGCTGGCGATCGTCTTCGGCATGCTGGAGCCGCTGCGCGCCTTCGTCGCCGCGGGCAAGCCGGTCTACGGCACCTGCGCCGGCATGATCATGGTCGCGGACAAGCTGCTGGACGCCCGCGAGGACCAGGAGACGTTCGGCGGCATCGACATGATCGTGCGCCGTAACGCCTTCGGGCGGCAGAACGAGTCGTTCGAGGCGGCCATCGACGTCACCGGGATCCCCGGCGGACCGGTCGAAGGCGTCTTCATCCGGGCGCCCTGGGTCGAGTCGGTCGGCGGCGCGGTCGAGGTCCTGGCGACGTACGACGGGCACACCGTGGCCGTGCGGCAGGGTAACGTCCTCGCCACGTCCTTCCACCCGGAGCTCACCGGCGACCACCGGGTCCACGCCCTGTTCGTGGACATGGTGCGGAGCGCTTAGGGCTCCACTCCGTGGTGGCCGGGCGACGGGTGGGAGTGACACCGTGTGACCTGTCCCCGGTAGGATCTAGGCGTTCGTTTCAGACGTTGGTTACGCGAAGGAGACAGGCGGATGTCCGGCCACTCTAAATGGGCTACGACGAAGCACAAGAAGGCCGTGATCGATGCCAAGCGCGGCAAGCTCTTCGCGAAGCTGATCAAGAACATCGAGGTCGCGGCCCGTACGGGCGGCGCCGACCCCGAGGGCAACCCGACGCTCTTCGACGCCATCCAGAAGGCCAAGAAGAGCTCGGTGCCCAACAAGAACATCGACTCCGCGCTCAAGCGCGGTGCCGGTCTTGAAGCGGGCGGCGCCGACTACGAAACCATCATGTACGAGGGGTACGGCCCCAACGGTGTCGCGGTGCTCATCGAGTGCCTCACCGACAACCGCAACCGTGCCGCCTCGGACGTGCGCGTCGCCATGACCCGCAACGGCGGTTCGATGGCCGACCCGGGTTCGGTGTCGTACCTGTTCAACCGCAAGGGCGTGGTGATCGTCCCCAAGGGTGAACTGACCGAGGACGACGTCCTGGGCGCGGTCCTGGACGCCGGCGCCGAGGAGGTCAACGACCTCGGCGAGTCCTTCGAGGTGCTCAGCGAGGCCACCGACCTGGTCGCGGTCCGCAGCGCCCTTCAGGAGTCCGGTATCGACTACGACTCCGCCGACGCCAACTTCGTCCCGACCATGCAGGTCGAGCTGGAGGAAGAGGGCGCGCGCAAGATCTTCAAGCTGATCGACGCGCTGGAGGACAGCGACGACGTGCAGAACGTCTTCGCCAACTTCGACGTCTCGGACGATGTGATGGCCAAGGTCGACGCCTGAGGGGCGTGGCACGCTCGGTCGACTGACGGGCCGACGGGGACACACCCCGTCGGCCCGTCGGTTTGTCAGTGGCAGCCACTACTGTGCTGATCAGGGGGCATCCGCTCTCTGATCACGAACAGCTGACCGACAGTGCGAGGGGCGGGGACCGATGAAGGTGCTGGGGGTGGACCCGGGGCTGACGCGCTGCGGAGTCGGCGTGGTCGACGGGGCCGCGGGGCGCCCGCTGACGATGGTCGGCGTGGGCGTCGTCCGCACTCCCGCGGACGCCGATATCGCCCTCCGCCTCGTCGAGATCGAGCGCGGAATAGACGCCTGGCTCGACGAGCACCGCCCGGAATACGTCGCCGTCGAGCGGGTCTTCAGCCAGCACAACGTCCGTACGGTCATGGGCACCGCCCAGGCCAGCGCGGTCGCCATGCTGTGCGCGGCGCGCCGCGGGCTGCCGGTCGCGCTGCACACCCCCAGCGAGGTCAAGGCCGCCGTCACCGGATCGGGCCGGGCCGACAAGGCCCAGGTCGGCGCGATGGTCACCCGCCTGCTGCGGCTCGACGCGCCGCCGAAGCCGGCCGACGCCGCCGATGCCCTGGCCCTGGCCATCTGTCATATCTGGCGCGCCCCCGCGGTCAACCGCCTCCAGCAGGCGCACGCCGCGGCCCGCCGCGCCGCTCCCGCCACCATCCCGTCCTCCGGCCCGCGCCGGGCGACTCCCCAGAAGGGCACCCGATGATCGCCTTCGTCTCCGGCCCGGTCGCGGCCCTCGCCCCGGACACCGCCGTCGTCGAGGTCGGCGGTATCGGCATGGCCGTCCAGTGCACACCGAACACCCTGTCCACCCTCCGGATCGGACAGCAGGCCAAGCTCGCCACGTCCCTCGTCGTCCGCGAGGACTCGCTCACGCTCTACGGCTTCGCCGACGACGACGAGCGCCAGACCTTCGAGCTGCTCCAGACCGCCAGCGGCGTCGGCCCCCGGCTCGCCCAGGCGATGCTGGCCGTGCACGCCCCGGACACCCTGCGCCTCGCCGTCTCGACCGGTGACGAGAAGACCCTGACCGCCGTTCCGGGCATCGGCAAGAAGGGCGCACAGAAGCTGCTCCTGGAGCTCAAGGACCGGCTCGGAGAGCCGGTGGGCACCGGCCGCGCGGGCGTCGGCAGCGCCGTCACGGCCGGCTGGCGCGACCAGCTGCACGCCGCCCTGATCGGCCTCGGCTATGCCACCCGCGAGGCGGACGAAGCGGTCGCCGCGGTCGCCCCGCAGGCCGAGGCGGCCGTGGCCGAGGGCGGTGCGCCCCAGGTGCCGCAGCTGCTCAAGGCCGCCCTCCAGACCCTCAACCGGGCGCGATGACCGCCGCCGGCCGGGCCCCGCGCCCCCGACCGTACGACCACGCAGGCGGCCCGGCCGCCCCGACCCCGCGAGGCAATCCGCAGTGAACTGGGACGACACCGCACCGCACAGCACCGCCGAGGAGACCGCCACCGGCGCGCCCGACCGGCTGGTCGGGGCGGACGCGGACGGCGAGGACACCGCCGTCGAGGCCGCGCTGAGGCCCAAGGACCTCGAGGAATTCGTCGGCCAGGAGCGGGTGCGCGAACAGCTCGACCTGGTGCTGCGCGCCGCCCGCGCCCGCGGCGCCACCGCCGATCACGTCCTGCTGTCCGGGGCGCCGGGCCTCGGCAAGACGACCCTCTCGATGATCATCGCCGCCGAGATGGGCGCCCCGATCCGGATCACCTCCGGCCCCGCCATCCAGCACGCCGGAGATCTCGCCGCGATCCTCTCCTCCCTCCAGGAGGGCGAGGTCCTCTTTCTCGACGAGATCCACCGGATGTCCCGGCCCGCCGAGGAAATGCTCTACATGGCCATGGAGGACTTCCGCGTCGACGTGATCGTCGGCAAGGGCCCGGGAGCCACCGCCATCCCCCTCGAACTCCCCCCGTTCACCCTGGTCGGCGCCACGACCCGGGCCGGTCTGCTGCCGCCCCCGCTGCGCGACCGCTTCGGCTTCACGGCCCATATGGAGTTCTACGCCCCCGCCGAGCTGGAGCGGGTCATCCACCGCTCGGCCGGGCTGCTGGACCTGGATATAGAACCCGAGGGCGCCGCCGAGATCGCCGGCCGCTCCCGCGGCACGCCCCGTATCGCCAACCGCCTGCTGCGCCGCGTCCGCGACTACGCCCAGGTGAAGGCCGACGGCTTGATCACCCGCGAGATCGCCTCCCAGGCGCTCGGGGTCTACGAGGTCGACGCCCGCGGCCTGGACCGTCTCGACCGCGCCGTGCTCACGGCCCTGCTCAAGCTGTTCGGCGGCGGCCCGGTCGGCCTGTCCACCCTCGCGGTCGCGGTGGGGGAGGAGCGCGAGACCGTCGAGGAGGTCGCCGAGCCCTTCCTCGTACGGGAAGGACTGCTGGCCAGGACCCCCAGGGGCCGGATCGCGACCCCGGCCGCGTGGGCCCATCTGGGACTCGTGCCGCCGCAGCAGCAAGCGGGCGGAAGCGGACAGCAGGGCTTGTTCGGGGCCTGACGGCGCGGGGACTCGCCCGGTCAGGAACTGCGGTGCGATGCTGGGCGTTGTTCCACTGGTGGGGACTCGCTTAGACTCCGCCGATGCCATCCGTATGGACGGCATACCCACCCCCGTATATGAGACCGCGCATCCGCGGTCGTGCGAAGGATTTCCGTCCCGTGAGTATCGTGACTCTCCTCCCCTTCATCGTCCTCATCGGGGCCATGTTCCTGATGACCCGGTCTGCCAAGAAGAAGCAGCAGGCGGCCGCGCAGATGCGCAATGAAATGCAGGCCGGCACCGGCGTCCGGACCATCGGCGGCATGTACGCCACCGTCAAGGAAATCCACGACGAGACCGTCCTCCTGGAGGTCGCTCCCGGCGTGCACGCGATCTACGCGAAGAACGCCATCGGCGCCGTGCTCGCGGACGAGGAGTACAACCGCATCCTGGACGGTGCCGACCCGATCCACGGCGGCGAGCCGGTCGTCCCGGACGACGCGTCCTCGCTGACCGCCGCCTCCGCCGACGAGACCGGCGACAAGGGCGACAAGATCGACCTGGGCAAGACCGAGGCCGCGGCCGCCGAGCCCGCCGTGGACGAGCCCGCCGCCGACCAGGCGAAGGACACCAAGGCCGCCGAGGACACCAAGGACGTCAAGGACGCCGTCAAGGCGGACGCGGACACCGTCAAGGACGAGAAGAAGTCCGGCGACGACGAAGCCAAGTAGTCCGCCCCACGGAACCGCGGAGCACGCGTGGTGTGTCGTGCACCGCGGTTCCGTGACGGTTTAGGCTCCGGCGGGGGCACGTCCCCACAAGACTTCGTGGCCGCTCGGCCGGCATCCCGGGCCGAGGGGTTGGACAGGGAGATACGAGAAGGTGGCAGCACCGAAGAAGGGCCGCAGGGCGCCCGCGAGCCAGGGGCATCCGGGCCGCACCCTGATCCTGGTCCTGATCGCCATGGCGGGGCTGGTCGGAGGCATGTTCTACTCCGGCACGCTGACGCCGCGACTGGGCATCGACCTGGCCGGCGGCACCAGCTTCACGCTGGCGGCCCAGAACCAGCCGGGCAAGCCCAACGCGATCAACGAGACCAACATGAAGACCGCCGCCGGCATCATGGAGCGGCGGGTCAACGGTCTCGGTGTGACCGAGTCCGAGGTCCAGACGCAGGGCAGCAACCACATCATCGTGAACATCCCCAAGGGGACGGACGCGAAGCAGGCCCGCCAGCAGGTCGGCACCACCGCCCAGCTCGGATTCCGGCCGGTGCTGACCACCACCGCGGGGACGAAGACCCCCGAGCCCAAGCCCAGCCCCTCGCAGGGCGGCGCGAACGGCAAGGGCAAGGGCGACAAGGCCTCGGGTGACAAGGCCCAGCCGGGCACCCAGCAGTCGCCGAGCGCGAAGCCGACGACGCAGGGCCGCGCGGTGACGGACTCGCTCAAGAAGGCGCCCTCCGCCAAGCCCACCCCGTCGGGCAAGCCCTCCACACCCCCGGCGCCGCCGGCGCCTCCGGGCGCCGCGGACATCCCGCCGGCTCTCCAGAAGCAGCTCAACGCGCTGGACTGCTCCACGAAGGAGGGCCGCGCCGCCGCGGGCGAGAAGGCCGCCAACACCAAGCCGTCCGACCCGATCGTGGCGTGCAAGCAGGACGGCGCCCAGAAGTACGCGCTCGGCCCGGTCGGCGTCGAGGGCACGGACGTCAGCGGCGCCAAGGCCGTCTTCGACAGCCAGCAGGGCCAGGGCTGGATCGTCCAGATGGACTTCACCTCCGAGGGCGGCAAGAAGTTCGGGGACATCACCGGCAAGCTCGCCGCCAAGGCGCCGCCGCAGAACCAGTTCGGCATCGTCCTGGACGGCGCGGTCGTGTCCTCCCCCTCGGTCGACAAGGCCATCATGGGCGGCGGAGCCACCATCTCCGGCGGCTTCACCCAGCAGACCGCCGAGGACCTCGGCAACATGCTGTCCTACGGTGCCCTGCCGCTCTCCTTCAAGATCGACGACGAGACCACGGTCACCGCGGCGCTCGGTGGCGAGCAGCTGCACGCCGGTCTGATCGCGGGCGCCATCGGCCTCGCGCTGGTCGTCATCTACCTCGTCGCCTACTACCGGGGGCTGGCGCTGGTCGCGCTGGCGAGCCTGGGCGTCTCGGCGGTCCTGACGTACACGATCATGACCTTGCTCGGCCCGGCCATCGGGTTCGCGCTGAACCTCCCGGCGGTCTGTGGTGCCATCGTCGCCATCGGTATCACCGCCGACTCGTTCATCGTCTACTTCGAACGCATCCGGGACGAGATCCGCGAGGGACGCACCCTGCGCCCGGCCGTCGAGCGCGGCTGGCCGCGGGCCCGACGCACGATCCTGGTCTCCGACTTCGTGTCGTTCCTGGCCGCCGCGGTGCTGTTCGCCGTCACCGTCGGCAAGGTGCAGGGCTTCGCCTTCACGCTCGGCCTGACCACCGTCCTCGACGTCGTCGTGGTCTTCTTCTTCACCAAGCCCCTGATGACGCTGCTGGCCCGGCGGAAGTTCTTCTCCGACGGTCATTCCTGGTCCGGCCTCGACCCCAAGCGCCTGGGCGCCAAGCCGCCGCTGCGCCGCCGTCGCGGCGCCGCCCCCACCACGAAGGAGGCGTGAGATGTCCAAGCTCGGAAACATCGGCGCCCGGCTCTACCGCGGCGAGGTCGGCTACGACTTCATCGGCAAGCGGAAGATCTGGTACGGACTCTCGATCCTCATCACCATCGTGGCCATCGTCGGCCTGGGGGTGCGCGGCCTGAACATGGGCATCGAGTTCTCCGGCGGCGCGGTCTTCACCACCCCGAAGACCTCCGTGTCCGCCTCGGAGGCGCAGCACAAGGCCGAGTCGGCGGCCGGTGGCCACCAGGCCATGGTGCAGAAGCTCGGCGACGGCGCGCTGCGTATCCAGATCAGCGGTCTGGACACCAAGGCAGCGGTGCCGGTCCAGGAAGGGCTCGCCAAGGACCTGAACGTCCCGGTCAAGGACGTCAACACCCAGCTGGTCGGCCCGAGTTGGGGTGAGCAGATCGCCAACAAGGCCTGGCTGGGCCTGGGGATCTTCATGGTCCTCGTGGTGCTCTACCTGGCCATCGCCTTCGAGTGGCGGATGGCGGTCGCCGCCCTGGTCGCGCTGATCCACGACCTCACGATCACGGTCGGCATCTACGCGCTGGTCGGCTTCGAGGTCACCCCCGGCACGGTCATCGGTCTGCTGACGATCCTTGGTTACTCCCTCTACGACACGGTCGTCGTCTTCGACAGCCTCAAGGAAGCCTCCAAGGACATCACCAAGCAGACCCGCTTCACCTACAGCGAGATCGCCAACCGCAGCATCAACGGCACCCTGGTGCGCTCCATCAACACCACTGTCGTGGCGCTGCTCCCGGTCGCCGGTCTGCTGTTCGTCGGCGGCGGTGTCCTGGGCGCGGGCATGCTCAACGACATCTCGCTGGCCCTGTTCGTCGGTCTCGCCGCCGGTGCGTACTCCTCGATCTTCATCGCGACGCCGCTGGTCGCCGATCTGAAGGACCGCGAGCCGGAGATGAAGGCGCTGGCCAAGCGGGTCAAGGCGAAGCGCGCCGCGGCCGCGGCCAAGGGCGCGAGCCAGGAGGACGCGCAGGATGCGGCGTCCGCCGCGGGGGACGCCGAGGACGGTGACGACGGCACGGTCGTCGGCCCCCGTCAGCAGCCCGCCTCCCGCAACCGCGGCCGCGGCCGCCCGTCGGGCAAGCGCCGATGAGCGCCCCGGCAGGCCTGCGTGAGCTGCTGCTCAGCCGGATCGCGGACGTCCCGGACCACCCGCAGCCGGGTGTGGTGTTCAAGGACATCACCCCGTTGCTGGACGACCCGGCCGCCTTCGGCGCGCTGACCGAGGCGTTCGTCGAGCTGTGCGAGCGCCATCGGGTGGACAAGGTCGTGGGCCTGGAGGCGCGCGGCTTCATCCTCGCCGCCCCGGTCGCCATCCGGGCCGGCGTCGGGTTCGTCCCCGTTCGCAAGGCCGGCAAGCTGCCCCGCGCGACGCTCCGGCAGGCGTACGAGCTGGAGTACGGCACCGCCGAGATCGAGATCCACGCCGATGCGCTGGCCCCGGGAGAACGGGTGCTGGTGATCGACGACGTCCTCGCCACCGGCGGCACCGCCGACGCCTCGTTGCAGCTCATCCGCCGTGCGGGCGCCGAGGTCGCAGGCGTGGCGGTCCTGCTGGAGCTGGAATTCCTGTCCGGGCGGCAGCGCCTGGAGCCGGGCCTGAAGGGCGCTCCGCTGGAGGCCCTGATCACGGTCTGAGCCGCACGCGCACAGCACCTCCGCACGCAGGGGCACCCGGAAGAATTCGGGTGCCCCTGCTGCTGTGTCATGTACGGAACCCCGGCCGGGCGGGAGGAGCGGCCCCGGGGTCGATACGATGGCACCCCGGCCCGTTCGAGGTCCTGGGGTCCGGAACCGCTTGAGGAGTGCTCTTGCCAGACGAGGCCCAGCCGCTCTCCCCCGGACTGCGTCCGGCGGGATCCGACGCCGCGCGCCCGGACGAGCCCAAGCTGTCGGACGCGGCTTCCTCGGACGCGCCCCGGCCCGAGCGGCAGGGTGCGTCCGACGGCACCGCCACGCCCCGGCCGCCGGCCGGCGGCTCCGCCGCGCCCCAGGCCCGCGCCGAGCGGCGCCGTACGGCGCCCGAGCCGGGGCCCGCCGCCTCCTCGCCCCAGCCCGCGTCGCCGTCCCGCGCGGCCAAGCCGCCCGCCAAGGCCGACCAGCCCCCGGCGCCCAAGCCGCCGGCGCCCGCCTCCGCCGGCCGCTCCGGCTCGCCCAACCGGGTACGGGCCCGCCTCGCCCGGCTGGGCGTCCAGCGCTCCAGCCCGTACAACCCGGTCCTGGAGCCGCTGCTGCGGGCCGTCCGCGGCAACGATCCCAAGATCGAGACCGGGACGCTGCGCCAGATCGAGCGTGCCTACCAGGTCGCCGAACGCTGGCACCGCGGCCAGAAGCGCAAGAGCGGCGACCCGTACATCACCCACCCGCTCGCGGTGACGACGATCCTCGCCGAGCTGGGCATGGACCCGGCGACCCTGATGGCCGGCCTGCTGCACGACACCGTCGAGGACACCGAGTACGGCCTGGACACCCTGCGGAGCGACTTCGGCGACCAGGTCGCGCTGCTGGTCGACGGCGTCACCAAGCTCGACCGCGTCAAGTTCGGCGAGGCCGCGCAGGCCGAGACGGTCCGCAAGATGGTCGTCGCGATGGCCAAGGACCCGCGCGTCCTGGTGATCAAGCTCGCCGACCGGCTGCACAACATGCGCACCATGCGCTACCTCAAGCGGGAGAAGCAGGAGAAGAAGGCCCGCGAGACGCTGGAGATCTACGCTCCGCTCGCCCACCGCCTGGGCATGAACACCATCAAGTGGGAGCTGGAGGACCTCGCCTTCGCGATCCTCTACCCCAAGATGTACGACGAGATCGTGCGGCTGGTCGCCGAGCGGGCGCCCAAGCGCGACGAGTATCTGGCCATAGTGACCGACGAGGTCCAGGCCGATCTGCGCGCCGCCCGCATCAAGGCCACCGTCACGGGCCGCCCGAAGCACTACTACAGCGTCTACCAGAAGATGATCGTGCGCGGCCGCGACTTCGCCGAGATCTACGACCTGGTGGGCATCCGCGTCCTCGTCGACACCGTCCGCGACTGCTACGCCGCCCTCGGCACCATCCACGCGCGATGGAACCCGGTCCCCGGCCGGTTCAAGGACTACATCGCGATGCCCAAGTTCAACATGTACCAGTCGCTGCACACCACGGTGATCGGCCCCAGCGGCAAGCCCGTCGAGCTCCAGATCCGTACGTTCGACATGCACCGCCGCGCCGAGTACGGCATCGCCGCGCACTGGAAGTACAAGCAGGAGGCGGTCGCCGGCACGTCCAAGGTGCGCACGGACGCGCCCAAGGGCGTCGGCAAGGGCGACACCGTCAACGACATGGCCTGGCTGCGGCAGTTGCTGGACTGGCAGAAGGAGACCGAGGACCCGGGCGAGTTCCTGGAGTCGCTGCGCTTCGACCTGTCCCGCAACGAGGTCTTCGTCTTCACGCCGAAGGGCGACGTGATAGCGCTGCCGGCCGGCGCGACCCCCGTCGACTTCGCGTACGCGGTGCACACCGAGGTCGGCCACCGCACGATAGGAGCGCGGGTCAACGGGCGCCTCGTACCGCTCGAATCGACCCTGGACAACGGCGACTTGGTCGAGGTCTTCACCTCCAAGGCGGCGGGCGCCGGGCCCTCCCGCGACTGGCTCGGCTTCGTCAAGTCCCCGCGCGCCCGCAACAAGATCCGCGGCTGGTTCTCCAAGGAGCGCCGCGACGAGGCCATCGAGCAGGGCAAGGACGCCATCGCGCGCGCCATGCGCAAGCAGAACCTGCCGATCCAGCGGATCCTGACCGGCGACTCCCTGGTCACCCTCGCGCACGAGATGCGCTACCCGGACATCTCCTCGCTCTACGCCGCCATCGGCGAGGGCCATGTCGCCGCCCAGGGCGTCGTCCAGAAGCTGGTGCAGGCGCTCGGCGGCCAGGACGAGGCCACCGAGGACATCGCCGAGTCCACCCCGATCCGGCCGCGCTCCAAGCGCCGCTCCAGCGCCGACCCCGGTGTGGTCGTCAAGGGCGTCGACGATGTGTGGGTCAAGCTCGCCCGTTGCTGTACGCCGGTGCCGGGCGACCCCATCATCGGCTTCGTCACCCGCGGCAACGGCGTCTCGGTGCACCGCGCCGACTGCGTCAACGTCGACTCGCTGTCCCGGCAGCCGGAGCGGATCCTGGACGTCGAGTGGGCGCCCACCCAGTCCTCCGTCTTCCTGGTCGCCATCCAGGTCGAGGCCCTGGACCGTTCACGGCTCCTCTCGGACGTCACCCGGATCCTGTCCGACCAGCACGTCAACATCCTCTCGGCCGCCGTCCAGACCTCCCGCGACCGCGTCGCCACCTCCCGCTTCACCTTCGAGATGGGCGACCCGAAGCATCTGGGGCACGTCCTGAAGGCCGTGCGGGGCGTGGAGGGCGTCTACGACGTCTACCGCGTGACCTCGGCCCGCAGGCCGTAACGCACACGAGGCGGCCCCGGTACGGAAGATCCGTACCGGGGCCGCCTCGCGTCCACCGGGCTTGTCACCCGCCGAACTCCTCCAGGCCCTTGAGCGCCTGGTCCAGCAGCGCCTTGCGGCCCTCCAGCTCCCGGCCGAGCTTGTCGGCCTTGGCGTTGTTGCCCGCCGCCCGGGCCGTGTCGATCTGCTTCTCCAGCTTGTCGACCGCGTCCTGGAGCTGGCCGGTCAGCCCCGCGGCGCGGGCCCGCGCCTCAGGGTTCGTACGGCGCCACTCGCCCTCCTCGGCCTCCTGGATGGCCCGCTCGACGGCGTGCATCCGGCCCTCGATCTTGGGGCGGGCGTCCCGCGGGACATGGCCGATGGCCTCCCACCGCTCGTTGATCGAGCGGAAAGCCGCCCGCGCGGCCTTCAGGTCCGAGACCGGGAGCAGCTTCTCGGCCTCGACGGCCAGCTCCTCCTTGCGGGTCAGGTTCTCCTGCTGCTCGGCGTCGCGCTCCGCGAAGACCTCACCGCGGGCCTGGAAGAAGATGTCCTGGGCGCCGCGGAAGCGGTTCCACAGGTCGTCCTCGTGCTCGCGCTGGGCGCGGCCCGCGGCCTTCCAGTCCGCCATCAGCTCGCGGTAGCGGGCCGCGGTGGCCCCCCAGTCCGTCGAGTTCGACAGCGACTGGGCCTCGGCGACCAGCTTCTCCTTGGCCTTACGGGACTCCTCGCGCTGCGCGTCCAGCGACGCGAAGTGCGCCTTGCGCCGCTTGGAGAACGCCGAGCGGGCGTGCGAGAAGCGGTGCCACAGTTCGTCGTCCGCCTTGCGGTCGAGCCGCGGCAGGCCCTTCCAGGTGTCGACCAGCGCACGCAGCCGCTCGCCGGCCACCCGCCACTGCTCGCTGGCCGCCAGTTCCTCCGCCTCGGCGACCAGTTTCTCCTTGGCGTGCCGGGCCTCGTCGCTCTGCCGGGCCTTCAGCGCCTTGCGCTCCTCGCGGCGCGACTCGACGGTCTCCACGAGCTTGTCCAGCCGCTTGCGCAGCGCGTCCAGATCGCCCACCGCGTGGTGTTCGTCGACCTGGGTGCGCAGATGGTCGATCGCGGTCGTCGCGTCCTTCGCCGACAGGTCGGTGGTCTTGACCCGGCGCTCGAGGAGGCCGATCTCGACGACCAGGCCCTCATACTTGCGCTCGAAGTAGGCGAGGGCCTCCTCGGGAGTTCCCGCCTGCCACGATCCGACGACCTGCTCGCCATCGGCGGTACGCACGTACACGGTCCCCGTCTCGTCGACGCGGCCCCATGGGTCGCTGCTCACAGCGCCTCCTCCACATGATGCCGACGGGGGCGTGCGGCCCCCCGGCATCGTCCACAGTTTCTGTCCGGCAGAGCCGCGCCCTGGCCGGTCCGACGGGCTGACTTGCGGGTGAGGGTGGCAGCCGTCGGAGCAGGCACCCTACACAACGCCAATCTAGGCGACCGGCGGTCGGCTGTCCGCATCCAGCACGACGAAATTCCGCGGTTCGCCGGGGGCGGTGCCGTGGCGCCGCCCCCGGGTCGCCCGGCTGGTCAGGACTTCTTCACGGACGCCTTGTCGATCACGACGGTGGCGTTGGGCGCCGTGTTGCGGGTCTGCGGGTCCAGCGTCGAACCGGCCTTGGCGATCTTCCGCAGGACGTCCATACCGCCCGTGATGGTGCCGAACGGTGTGTAGTTCGCGGGCAGCTTGCTGTCCTGGTAGACGAGGAAGAACTGGCTGCCACCGGAGTTGCGGCTCTTGTCGCTCGCTCCGTCGTAGCGGTTGGCCATCGCGACCGTGCCCGCCGGATAGACGCCGCCCTTGAGCCGCGGGTCCTTGAGGTTCTCGTCCGGGATGGTGTAGCCGGGGGTACCGCGGCCGGTGCCCTTCGGGTCGCCGCACTGGAGGACGTGGATGTCCGCGTCGACCAGGCGGTGGCACGTGCTGTGGTCGAAGTAGCCCTGGCCGGCCAGGAAGGCGAAGGAGTTGACCGTGTGCGGCGCCTTGCCGGCGTCCAGCTTCAGACCGATCGTGCCGCAGGTCGTCGCCAGCTTCACGGCGTACGAGGCCGACGTGTCGACCGACATCGCCGGCTCCTTCGGCCAGGTCTTCTGCGACGGTGCGCCCTTCGCGGGCCTGTTGCACGGGTCCGGTGCCTTGGACGGCGTCGGGGCCGCGGCCCGGTCGGACACCTCGTCGCTGCCGCCCGCGAGCCCGGCGGTGGCGTAGACCGCGGCTCCGGCGGCCAGCGCGACGGCCGCGACGGAAGCGATGATCACGTTGCGGCGTTTGTTCTTCCGCTGGACCACGGACCGCCGTTGCTGCTGACGCTCGTACTTCTCGCGGGCGAGCTGCCGCCGCCGCTGATCTTTGCTGACCACCGGTCGTCTCCTTGTCCGATCATCGATCGCGCTCGTGCGCCGTGGCCGTACGGTATATGGGTTCGCCCTGCCGGGAGTCCCGCCGGTAGGCTCTGGAGCTGCCGAGATGTCCGGGAGAAGCGGTCCGGCGGACCGAACTCCACACCGACCTTTAAGGACGAACGTGCTGATTGCCGGGTTCCCCGCCGGGGCCTGGGGCACCAACTGCTACTTGGTCGCCCCCGCAGCAGGCGAGGAGTGCGTCATCATCGACCCGGGCCACCAGGCGGCCCAAGGAGTCGAGGACGCGGTCAAAAAGCATCGGCTCAAGCCCGTCGCGGTCGTCCTCACCCATGGCCACATCGACCATGTCGCCTCCGTCGTCCCGGTGTGCGGCGCGCACGACGTCCCGGCCTGGATCCACCCCTCGGACCGCTACATGATGAGCGACCCGGAGAAGGCCATCGGCCGCTCCATCGGTCAGCAGCTCATGGGCGAACTCACGGTGGGGGAGCCGGACGACGTCAAGGAGCTGAGCGACGGTGCCGCCCTGGAACTCGCCGGGATGGAATTCTCCGTCGCGCACGCCCCGGGCCATACCAAGGGGTCGGTGACCTTCAGGATGCCCGAGCAGGCCGACATTCCGCCGGTCTTCTTCTCGGGCGACCTGCTGTTCGCCGGCTCCATCGGACGCACCGACCTGCCGGGCGGCGACCACGCCGAGATCTTGCAGTCGCTGGCCCGTGTGTGCCTGCCGCTGGAGGACTCGACCGTCGTCCTGTCCGGCCACGGCCCCCAGACCACCATCGGCCGCGAGCGCGCCACCAACCCCTTCCTGCGGGAAGTGGCCGCCGGCCTCGGAGACGGCTTCAGCGCCGCTCCACGACGAGGAATGTGACGAGAGCTTCCGTGAGCACCTTCAAGGCCCCCAAGGGCACGTACGACCTGATTCCGCCGCAGTCCGCCACCTATCTCGCGGTGCGCGAGGCGATCGCCGAGCCGCTGAAGAACTCCGGGTACGGCTACATCGAGACGCCGGGTTTTGAGAACGTCGAGCTGTTCGCGCGCGGCGTCGGTGAGTCCACCGACATCGTGACCAAGGAGATGTACGCCTTCGAGACCAAGGGCGGCGACCAGCTGGCGCTGCGCCCCGAGGGCACCGCATCAGTGCTGCGCGCCGCGCTGGAGGCCAACCTCCACAAGGCCGGCAACCTCCCGGTCAAGCTCTGGTACTCCGGCTCGTACTACCGCTACGAGCGTCCGCAGAAGGGCCGTTACCGCCACTTCTCGCAGGTCGGCGCGGAGGCGATCGGAACCGAAGACCCGGCGCTCGACGCCGAGTTGATCATCCTGGCCGACCAGGCCTACCGCGCGCTGGGACTGCGGAGCTTCCGCATCCTGCTGAACTCCCTGGGCGACAAGGAGTGCCGGCCCGTCTACCGCGCCGCGCTCCAGGACTTCCTGCGCGGGCTCGACCTGGACGAGGACACCCGCCGCCGGGTCGACATCAACCCGCTGCGCGTCCTGGACGACAAGCGCGAGTCCGTACAGAAGCAGCTCGACGGGGCGCCCAAGCTCCGCGACTACCTCTGCGAGGCCTGCAAGGCGTACCACGAGCAGGTGCGCGAGCTGCTGACCACGGCGGGCGTGGCCTTCGAGGACGACGAGAAGCTGGTCCGCGGCCTGGACTACTACACCCGCACCACCTTCGAGTTCGTCCACGACGGCCTCGGCTCGCAGTCCGCGGTGGGCGGCGGCGGCCGCTACGACGGCCTCTCCGAGATGATCGGCGGCCCCGCGCTGCCGTCCGTCGGCTGGGCGCTGGGCGTCGACCGCACGGTGCTGGCCCTGGAGGCGGAGGGCGTCACGCTCGACATCCCCGCCGCCACCGCCGTGTACGCGGTACCGCTCGGCGAGGAGGCCCGCCGGGTGCTGTTCGGGGTGGTCACCGAGCTGCGCCGGTCCGGTGTCGCCACCGACTTCGCGTTCGGCGGCAAGGGCCTGAAGAACGCCATGAAGTCCGCCAACCGCTCCGGTGCGCGGCTGGCCCTCGTGGCGGGCGAGCGGGACCTCGCCGAGGGCGTCGTCCAGCTCAAGGACCTGGAGAGCGGCGAGCAGGCCGCGGTCGCGCTGGACGGTGTCGCCGAGGAGATCCGGCGCCGGCTGGGCTGAGGCCGCGCGGAAGACAGACCCCGAGGGGCCCGGACGGCGATCGACCGTCCGGGCCCCTCGTGCTGCCCGGCGTCCGGTGTCAATGCCCGCAGCGCGTTCATCCCGGCGGAGGGATTCCGGGACGGCCGCAGCGGCGGCGGCGCGCCCCCGGACGGGTGGCCGGGCCGGGCCGCAGCGGGCGAAGGCTGAGAGAACGCTGTGTGCGGCCGCTTCGTCTTTATGTTCATCGCACAGTGGGTCATGGTGGAGTTGGGGCAGAATGAACGGCGGTGCCGCGACCGGGGCCCGCTTGCTCAGACCATCTCCCTAGGGATCGACGGAACGGCGATATGACGACGACAGCGCTTGACGACGTGTCCACCGACGACGACCGCGCGAGCGGCGCGGGCACCATCGGCTCGGGTCGCGGTTTCGCCCTGCTCCTGGTGATCACCGGCGCGCTGGGCATCTTCGCCGCCTGGATCATCACCCTGGACAAGTTCGAGCTGCTGAAGGACCCGAGCTTCAAGCCGGCGTGCAGTCTCAACCCGATCATCTCCTGCACCAACATCATGCAGAGCAAGCAGGCGGACGTCTTCGGCTTCCCGAACCCGATGGCCGGGCTGGTCGGCTTCGGCGTGGTCGTCGCGATCGGCATGGCCCTGCTGGCCGGCGCCCGCTTCCGCCGCTGGTACTGGATCGGGCTGAACATCGGCACGGGCCTCGGCGCGGTCTTCTGCATGTGGCTGATGGACCAGTCGCTGTACAGCATCAACTCGCTGTGCCTGTGGTGCACGCTGACCTGGTGCGTGACCATCCTGATGTTCTGGTACACCACCGCGCACAACATCAAGCACGGCATCATCCCGGCCCCCGCGGGGCTGCGCCGGACGGTGGTGGAGTTCCACTGGGTCGTACCGGTGCTCTGGTACGGCGTGATCGCGCTGCTGATCCTCACCAAGTGGTGGTCCTACTGGAGCACCCTGCTCTAGGAGCACCCTGCTCCAGGCCCGAGCCTTGCGCGTACGGCTCCGACGCCCCGGCCCGTCCATGACGGCGGCCGGGGCGTTGTCAGTGGGGTGGCTTAGGCTCATGAGCGTGGAGCCCGACCTGTTCACCGCCGCTGCCGAAGACCGCCAGGAGAAGGACCCCGCGGGGTCCCCGCTCGCCGTACGGATGCGTCCGCGCACCCTCGACGAAGTCGTGGGCCAGCAGCATCTGCTCAAGCCGGGCTCGCCGTTGCGCCGACTGGTGGGCGAGGGCAGCGGAGGCCCGGCCGGGCCGTCCTCGGTGTTCCTGTGGGGGCCGCCGGGGATCGGCAAGACGACCCTCGCGTATGTCGTCAGCCAGGCGACGAACAAGCGCTTCGTGGAGCTCTCGGCGATCACGGCGGGCGTCAAGGAGGTCCGCGCGGTCATCGACGGCGCCCGGCGCGCCTCGGGCGGCTTCGGCAAGGAGACCGTCCTCTTCCTCGACGAGATCCACCGCTTCAGCAAGGCCCAGCAGGATTCCCTGCTGCCCGCCGTGGAGAACCGCTGGGTCACCCTGATCGCCGCGACGACCGAGAACCCGTATTTCTCGGTGATCTCGCCGCTGCTGTCCCGTTCCCTGCTGCTGACCCTCGAACCCCTCACGGACGACGATCTGCGCGGGCTGCTCCAGCGTGCGCTGACCGACGCGCGCGGGCTGGCGGGCTCGGTCACCCTCCCCGGGGACACCGAAGGGCATCTGCTGCGTATCGCGGGCGGCGATGCCCGGCGCGCGCTGACGGCCCTGGAGGCCGGTGCCGGCTCCGCGCTGGCCAAGGGGGAGAAGGAGATCACCCTCCAGACACTGGAGGAGTCCGTCAACCGGGCGGCGGTGAAGTACGACCGCGACGGGGACCAGCATTACGACGTCGCCAGCGCGCTGATCAAGTCCATCCGGGGATCGGACGTCGATGCCGCGCTGCATTACCTGGCGCGCATGATCGAGGCGGGGGAGGACCCGCGGTTCATCGCCCGCCGGCTGATGATCTCCGCGAGCGAGGACATCGGCCTGGCCGATCCGACGGCGCTCCAGACCGCGGTCGCCGCCGCCCAGGCCGTGGCGATGATCGGCTTCCCGGAGGCGCGGATCACGCTGAGCCAGGCCACCATCGCGCTCGCCCTGGCCCCGAAGTCGAACGCCGCCTATATGGCCATCGACGCCGCCCTGGCGGACGTGCGCGCCGGTCAGGCGGGTGCGGTGCCGCCGCATCTGCGCGACAGCCATTACAAGGGCGCTCAGAAGCTCGGCCACGGCCAGGGCTATCAGTACCCCCACGACCTGCCGGGCGGCATCGCGGCGCAGCAGTACGCGCCGGACGAGGTGCACGGCAAGCGCTACTACGAGCCCACCCGCCATGGTGCCGAGGCGCGCTATGCCGATGTGGTCGAGCGCGTCCGCGTCCGCCTGCGCTCGGCCTCCGGCGAGGCGGCCGCCGAGTAGCCGACAGCCGAGTAGTGCACCGCGGCCGACGAGCGGCTCCGGGTTACTCGGCCGCCGCCTCGAAGAGGAGATGCATCGCCCGCCGCAGCTCCGCCACGTCCCGTACGGGCTCGGGGAAGTCGAACCGCGCGTCGAAGGACCGCTGCGCGGCATCCGTGAAGCGGACCCGCAGCCCGAAGCGGTCCAGACCCACCGGCACGGCCCGGTCGCGCAGTCCGCAGAGCTCCTGGCGGTCGCCCAGCAGGGCGCACAGCCCGCGCACCTGCTCGTTGTGTGCCGCGTGCAGATGCTGGAGCAGCTCCGCCTCATGGGCGGCCAGCGGATCGGGGGCCGCGGTGGCGAACTCGTCGGGCTCGACGGGTTCGGCGCCCCACAGGTCGTCCACCGCGCCCTCGCCGACCTCCAGGCGCAGCATCATCCAGGAGGTCCGCCCGTAGAGGCCCGGTGCCGGGTCCGGCTGGAGCGCCTCACCGATACCGAGCAGCTCGCCCACCGGGTGCCGCTCCGCGAGCAGCATCGCCGCCTCGGCGCGCTGCTCATTGCGTACGGGGGTCAGCCAGCCGGCCACCCAGGCCCGTCCGCGGATGCGATGAGGCACCGAAACCGGTGCGACGTCCGTGATCTCCATCACTGCTGTCAGGTCGTCGTCCTGGGCGTGTGCGGCCGCCCGAGCCGCCGCAGAATCGCCTGGAACCAGCAACAGCACGTCTCCGTCGGGTGTCACCGTGCGGCAGACGGGAGCCGACAGACCCGTCTCGTCGGGGTCCTCGACACCAGGGATGCTCAAAGACGCCATACCATTGGACTCGACGAGGGTTCGTACGCGCTCTGCGGCTGTGGGCTGCTGGGCGTCTTCCACGGGACGCGGCTGACCCGCCTCGGTGCGGTGTGCACTGGGCAGGGGGATCCCAGGTCGAAACATACGTCCTCCTCGCGCTAAGGTAAGCCTCACCTAACTTACACGGAGGTCCGTTCCACGTGAACCAGTCGCGTCCCAAGGTCAAGAAGTCCCGCGCGCTCGGCATCGCGCTGACGCCGAAGGCCGTCAAGTACTTCGAGGCCCGTCCCTACCCGCCCGGCGAGCACGGCCGTGGCCGCAAGCAGAGCAGTGACTACAAGGTCCGTCTGCTCGAGAAGCAGCGCCTGCGTGCGCAGTACGACATCAGCGAGCGCCAGATGGCGCGTGCCTACGACCGCGCTCGGAAGGTCGAAGGCAAGACCGGCGAAGCGCTGATCATCGAGCTTGAGCGCCGTCTGGACGCGCTCGTCCTGCGGTCGGGCATCGCCCGCACCATCTACCAGGCTCGTCAGATGGTCGTCCACGGCCACATCTCGGTGAACGACCGCAAGGTCGACAAGCCGTCCTTCCGCGTCCGCCCCGGCGACGTCGTGATGGTCCGCGAGCGCAGCCGCGAGAAGCACCCCTTCCAGGTCGCCCGCGAGGGTGGCTACGACACCGACGGTGAGACCCCGCGCTACCTCGAGGTCAACCTGCCGGCTCTGGCGTTCCGTCTCGACCGGGACCCGAACCGCAAGGAGATCCCGGTGATCTGCGACGAGCAGCTCGTCGTCGAGTACTACGCCCGCTAAGCACCACCGCAGGCGCAGCACCACCTCAGCCCGCCGTCTCCCCGCCGCTCGCGGAGGGGGAGGCGGCGGGCTCGTGCGTGCCCGGCGCCGTGATCCGCACCGTACGGAGCTGCGCGGGCAGCAGGCCGGCGGGCCGCAGGACCCGGGCCACCGCCGTGTCCAGGTCGAGCCGCTCGCCCACCCGCCGGCAGTGCTCGTAGCGCTCGGCTCCCAGCCGCTCGCGGGCCTGTTCCTCGCAGAGCGCATGCGGCTGGTTGAAGTGCCGCGAGCCGAACAGCGGTAGCCCCACCGACGGCCAGATCCGTCCCGCGGCGCCCTGGAGCACCGCCGCCTCCTCCGCATCGCCCTCGTCGAGCGTCACCAGGGCCAGCAGCTCGATCGCCAGCACCGCGCCCAGCAGATCGTGGAAGGTGTGATCGATGGCCAGGCACTCCTCCAGCAGCGCACGGGCCCGCCCGCCGTCCCCACGGGACCAGGCCGCGAAGGCCAGCACGTACTGGGCGTACGCCAGCGTCCAGCGCTCGCCGTGCTCCTCGCACACCTCCAGCACGTCCTCGCACATCCGCACCGCGTCCGCCAGCTCGCCCTGGAAGGCCACCGCCATCGCCAGCTCGACCTGTCCCAGCAGCACATTGCTGTTGAGCTCGCCGATCTCCCGGTAGCGGTCCAGCGCCGCGCGCAGCAGCTTCTCGGCGCGCGGCATGTCGTCGCAGACCAGTGCCAGACAGCCGGTGCGGTGCAGCGCATACGCGGCCGCGGTGGCGTTGCCGGTCCGCTCGGCCTCGTCACGGCACTCCTGGAGGGCCCCCAGCGCGCCGACGGTGTCCCCCTGGAGCACCGCGACGTAGCCGGCCACCCACAGCGCCTTCATCCGCGCCTCGTCGTGGGTGCTCTCCAGCTCCAGCGCCCGGTCCAGCCAGTGCCGGCCCTCCGAGAGCCGGCCGCAGCCGACCCAGTAGAACCACAGCGTGCCCGCCAGGTACTGGCCCAGGTGGGTATCGGCGGGGGTCTCCAGGCTCTGTTCCAGCGCCACCCGCAGATTGGGCAGCTCGGCCTCGATCCGGGCGGCGATCTCGGCCTGGCGGGAGCTGAACCAGTCCAGTTCGCACCAGGTGGCCAGCCCCAGATACCAGTCGCGGTGCCGGCGCCGCAGCCGCTCGCCGTCCGGCGTCGCCGCCAGCCAGCCCGCCCCGTAGGCCCGTACGGTGTCCAGCATCCGGTAGCGGACCCCGGCCGCGGTCTCCTCGCGGACGAGCACCGACTGGGTGACCAACTCGGCCAGGACGTCGAGGAGTTCCTCGGCCGGCAGCTCCGGCCCCGAGCAGACGTATTCGGCCGCCTCCAGATCGAAGTGCCCGGCGAAGACCGTCAGCCGCGCCCACAGCAGCCGTTCCTCGGACGTGCACAGCTCGTGGCTCCAGCCGATCGCGGTACGCAGCGTCTGGTGGCGGGGCGGGGGCCCGCCCTGCCGGCGCGGGGCCGGGACCTTGGACGGGGGTCCCCCTTGATCGAGTGCGGTCGAGAGGTCGGGGGAGCGTCGTGGGCGGGTGCCGGTCAGCAGCCGGAAGCGGTCGTCGAGCCGGTGCAGCACCTGGTCCACGGACAGTGCCCGCAGCCGTCCGGCGGCCAGTTCCAGCGCGAGCGGAATGCCGTCGAGCCGGTCGCAGAGCTCGGTGACCGCCGTCTCGTTGGACGGCCCGACGGTGAACCCGGGGACGACGGCGGCGGCGCGGTCGGCGAACAGGGTGGTCGCATCGGCGGTGTTCATCGGCGCCAGCGGCACGGTCCGCTCGCCGTCGAGCCCGAGCGGCCGGCGGCCCGCGGCCAGCACCTGGAGCCCGGGGGCGCGGCGCAGCAGCTGCCCGGTCAGTTCGGTGCAGGCGTCGACCAGGTGCTCGTAGTCGTCCAGGACGAGCAGCAGGTCCCGGTCGGCGAGGAGGTCGCACAGTACGGAGCGCACCGGGCGGCCGCTGTGGCCGGTGGCTCCCAGCGCCTCGGCGACGGTGTGGTCCAGGAGGTGGGGTTCGTGCAGGGAGGCCAGTTCGACCAGCCACACCCCATCGCAGAAGCGATCCTGCAAGATCCCTGCCGCCTGGCGGGCAAGCCGCGACTTGCCGACGCCGCCGAGGCCGGTGAGCGTCACCAGCCGGGCGGATTCCAGCTGCCGTGCCAGCGCGGCCAGTTCGTCGTGGCGGCCGATGAAGCCGTTGAGCTCCGCGGGAAGATTCCCCGGCCGGTCCGGCTCCCGCAGAGGCGCGGGGGAGGGACGGGGAGCAGGGCCGGGGCGCGTGAGGCGTCGCATGGCACACGGAGCGTACTCGGCAGGATGCGGACCGTACAATCACGCCTCGGGAATCCGGGGCCGGCGCTCCGCGTTCCAGGGGGAACGGGGTACGGACGGACAGTCACGGCGCGATAAGGTCAAGGTTGCCGTTCGAGCGGGACAGCCGAGCGGGAACGAGCCCAGACCAAATCAGTCGGAGTGTGGTGCCAACGTGTCCGGTGGAGAGGTGGCCGGGATCCTCGTGGCCGTCTTCTGGGCGATCCTCGTGTCGTTCCTCGCCCTCGTGCTGGTGAGGCTCGCGCAGACGCTCAAGGCGACCACCAAGATGGTGGCCGAAGTGTCCGAGCAGGCCGTTCCGCTCCTGGCCGACGCCTCCGCGACCGTCCGCTCCGCGCACACCCAGCTGGCCCGCGTCGATGCCATCGCCTCCGACGTCCAAGAGGTCACCGCCAACGCTTCCGCGCTCTCCTCGACCGTCTCCTCCGCCTTCGGCGGCCCGCTGGTCAAGATGGCGGCGTTCGGCTACGGCGTGCGCCGCGCGATCGGCAAGAAGGGCGAGGAAGCCCCTGCCGCCCGGCGCGCGGAGCGCACCGTCGTCCTCGGCCGTACCCTGCCCGGCGCCCGCCGCGGCGGGCGCCGCAACCGTCGCTCCAAGGACTGATCACAGCGATGTTCCGCCGCGCATTCTGGTTCACCACCGGCGCCGCCGCCGGCGTCTGGGCCACCAACAAGGTCCACCGCAAGCTGCGCAAGTTGCAGCCCGACAGCCTCGCCGCACAGGCCGCGGACAAGGCCGTCGAGACCGGACACCGGCTGCGCCAATTTGCATTGGACGTACGGACCGGAATGGCGGACCGTGAAGAGCAGCTGCACGAGGCCCTGGGCCTCGGCGGGACGGGCGAGGTGCGTGAGCTGCCCGCGCCTCGCCGCGCGGTGCTCGAATCGCAGTACCGCACCACGAGAACAACCGGATCTACCGGTCTGACCGGACCGACTGGAAAAGAGGACCACTGATGGAGTCGGCTGAAATCCGCCGCCGCTGGCTGCGCTTCTTCGAGGAGCGCGGGCACACCGTCGTGCCGTCGGCGTCGCTCATCGCGGACGACCCGACGCTGCTGCTCGTCAACGCGGGCATGGTCCCCTTCAAGCCGTACTTCCTCGGCGAGGTCAAGCCGCCCGCCCCGCGCGCCACCAGCGTCCAGAAGTGCGTCCGTACGCCGGACATCGAAGAGGTCGGCAAGACCACCCGGCACGGCACGTTCTTCCAGATGTGCGGCAACTTCTCCTTCGGCGACTACTTCAAGGAAGGCGCCATCAAGTACGCCTGGGAGCTGCTGACCGGCTCACAGGCCGACGGTGGCTACGCCCTCGACCCGGAGAAGCTCTGGATCACCGTCTACCTCGAGGACGACGAGGCCGAGCGCATCTGGCACGAGGTCATCGGGGTGCCCAAGGAGCGCATCCAGCGCCTGGGCAAGAAGGAGAACTACTGGTCCATGGGCGTCCCGGGCCCCTGCGGCCCGTGCTCCGAGATCAACTACGACCGCGGCCCGGAATTCGGCGTCGAGGGCGGCCCGGCCGTCAACGACGAGCGGTACGTGGAGATCTGGAACCTGGTCTTCATGCAGTACGAGCGGGGCCAGGGCACCGGCAAGGAGGATTTCGAGATCCTCGGCGAGCTGCCCAGCAAGAACATCGACACCGGCCTCGGCCTCGAGCGCCTGGCGATGATCCTCCAGGACGTCCCGAACATGTACGAGACGGACACCCTGCGGGTCGTCATCGACAAGGCCACCGAGCTGACCGGGGTCCGCTACGGCACCGCGCACGACAGCGATGTCTCGCTGCGCGTGGTCGCCGACCACATCCGTACGTCCACGATGCTCATCGGCGACGGCGTCACCCCCGGCAACGAGGGCCGCGGCTACGTCCTGCGCCGCATCATGCGCCGTGCCATCCGCAACATGCGGCTGCTCGGTGCCTCCGGCCTGGTCGTCGGCGAGCTGCTGGACGTGGTCATCAAGACCATGGGCCAGCAGTACCCGGAGCTGCTCGAGGACCGCCGCCGCATCGAGACGGTCGCCCTCGCCGAGGAGGCCGCCTTCGTCAAGACGCTGAAGGCCGGCACGAACATCCTCGACACCGCCGTCACCGAGACCAAGGCCTCCGGCGGCAAGGTCCTGGCCGGCGACAAGGCCTTCCTGCTCCACGACACCTGGGGCTTCCCGATCGACCTCACCCTCGAAATGGCCGCCGAACAGGGCCTGTCGGTGGACGAGGACGGCTTCCGCCGCCTGATGAAGGAGCAGCGGGAGCGCGCCAAGGCCGACGCCCAGTCCAAGAAGAGCGGCCACGCCGACCTGTCCGCCTACCGTGAGGTCGCCGACAAGTCCGGCGCCACGGAGTTCACCGGCTACAGCGCCACCGAGGGCGAGTCCGCCATCGTCGGCCTGCTGGTCAACGGCGTCCCGGCCCCCGCCGCCCATGAGGGCGACGAGGTCGAGGTCGTCCTGGACCGCACCCCGTTCTATGCCGAGGGCGGCGGCCAGCTCGCCGACACCGGCCGGATCAAGCTGGACTCCGGTGCCGTCGTCGAGGTCCGCGACGTCCAGCAGCCGGTGCCCGGTGTCACGGTTCACAAGGGCGCCGTCCAGGTCGGCGAGGTGGTGCTCGGCTCCGCCGCGTACGCCACCATCGACATCACCCGCCGGCGTGCCATCGCCCGCGCCCACAGCGCCACCCACCTCACCCACCAGGCGCTGCGCGACGCCCTCGGCCCGACGGCCGCGCAGGCCGGCTCGGAGAACTCCCCGGGCCGCTTCCGCTTCGACTTCGGTTCGCCGGCCGCCGTGCCCGGCGGAGTCCTCACGGACGTCGAGCAGAAGATCAACGAGGTGCTCTCCCGCGAGCTCGACGTGCACGCCGAGGTCATGAGCATGGAGGACGCCAAGAAGCAGGGCGCCATCGCCGAATTCGGCGAGAAGTACGGCGACCGCGTCCGCGTGGTCACCATCGGTGACTTCTCCAAGGAGCTGTGCGGCGGCACGCACGTCCACAACACCGCTCAGCTGGGTCTGGTGAAGCTGCTCGGTGAGTCCTCCATCGGCTCCGGCGTACGCCGCGTCGAGGCGCTGGTCGGTGTGGACGCCTACAAGTTCCTGGCCCGTGAGCACACCGTCGTCTCCCAGCTCACCGAGCTGGTCAAGGGACGCCCGGAGGAGCTGCCCGAGAAGATCTCCGGCGTCCTGGCCAAGCTGAAGGACGCCGAGAAGGAGATCGAGAAGTTCCGCGCCGAGAAGGTGCTCCAGGCCGCCGCCGGGCTGGCCGCGGGCGCCAAGGACGTCCGCGGTGTGGCGCTCGCCGCCGGTCAGGTCCCGGACGGCACCTCCGCCGACGATCTGCGCAAGCTGGTGCTCGATGTGCGCGGCCGGATCCCCGGCGACCGGGCCGCCGTGGTGGCGCTCTTCACGGTGGCGGGCGGCCGCCCGGTGACGGTCATCGCCACCAACGAGGCCGCCCGCGAGCGCGGCATCAAGGCCGGTGACCTGGTCCGTACGGCCGCCAAGACGCTCGGCGGCGGTGGCGGCGGCAAGCCGGACGTCGCCCAGGGCGGCGGCCAGAACGCCGCCGCGGTGCCCGAGGCCATCGAGGCCGTCGAGCGCCTCGTCGCCGAGGCGGCCTGACGCGCGTGAGTGAGATGCGACGCGGCCGACGCCTCGCGGTGGATGTCGGGGACGCCCGTATCGGGGTCGCCTCGTGCGACCCCGACGGGGTCCTCGCCACTCCCGTCGAGACCGTGCCGGGACGGGACGTTCCGTCAGCACATCGTCGTCTCAAGGCGATCGTCGACGAGTACGAACCCCTCGAAGTCGTGGTCGGCCTGCCCCGCTCCCTCAATGGGGGAGAGGGGCCGGCCGCGGCCAAGGTCCGGGCCTTCGCCCAGGAGATGGCCCGGAACATCGCACCCGTAGGGGTCCGGCTGGTCGACGAGCGGATGTCGACGGTCACCGCGACCCAGGGCCTGCGGGCCTCGGGCGTGCGGAGCAAGAAGGGCCGCTCGGTCGTCGACCAGGCGGCGGCGGTGGTCATCCTCCAGAGCGCACTGGAGACCGAACGCGTCTCCGGGGAACCTCCAGGCGAGTGCGTCGAAGTGGTCATCTGATCGCGGTACGGTAACGTTCCGCGCGATGTGCGGCGTTCGAACAGCCGCGCGTGCAAGTAGAGGCGGGTCGGGTACAGCAAGCGCGCTGCCAGGCCGGAGCGCACCGCCTCTCGGCTCTAGGGGATCGATGACCGAGTATGGCCGGGGCTACGGCTCCGAACCGTGGCACCCCGAGGACCCGCTCTACGGAGACCAGGGTTCCTCCGGAGGCCAGGCGCAGCAGCCTCAGTGGGACGGACAGCCGGCCCCCCGGTATCCCCAGCAGCAGGCCGACCCGTATGCCCAGCAGCACTACGACGGCGGCTGGGACACGCAGGGCGGGCAGCTGCCGTACGAGCCGTACGACCCCTACGGGCAGCAGCAGCCGCCGGTCGACCCGTACAGCGGTACGAGCCCCGACTACTACGCCACCCCCGACGCCTATCCGCCGCCGCAGCCTCAGCACCTCCGGCAGCAGCAGCAACAGCAGCAGTACCAGCAGCAGCCGCCGCACCCGCAGCAGCAGAACCCGCAGTATCCGCAGCAGACGGAGCCGCACTACGGCGAGGGCGACGGCGCCGGCGACGACTGGCGGGCCGAACCGGAACCGCGCGAGCCGGAGCCGGAGCATGCGTTCTTCGCGGGCGGCGACGACGACCACGACGACAACGACCCGCGCGAACAGCGCCGGGCCGGCCGCGAGCGCCGTGGCAAGAAGAACAAAAAACGGCGCAGCGGCACCGCCTGCCTGGTCGTCGCGCTGGTCTTCGCCGGGGCCGTGGGCACCGTCGGCTATTTCGGCTACGACTTCTTCATGGCGCACTTCGGCTCGGCCCCCGACTACGAGGGCGAGGGGTCCGGCGATGTCCAGGTCGACATCCCGGACGGTTCGACGCTCTCGGACATGGGCCAGATCCTCCAGCGCGAGGGCGTCATCAAGAGCGTCGGCGCCTTCACCGAGGCGGCCGGCGACAAGAGCCTCCAGGCCGGTACGTACTCGCTGCGCAAGCAGATGTCGGCGGCCTCGGCCATCGAGTTGATGCTGGACCCCAAGAGCCGTAACGGGCTGACGATCCGTGAGGGTCTGCGCTCCGCCGACGTCTACAAGCTCATCGACACCAAGCTGCACCTCAAGAAGGGCGCGACCGAGGGTGTCGCCGAGCGCGAGGCCAAGAACCTCGGGCTGCCGTCGTGGGCGAACAACTCCTCGAAGCTGAAGGACCCGCTGGAGGGATTCCTCTACCCCTCCACGTACAGCGTGGGCGGCAAGACGAAGCCGGCCGCGGTCCTGAAGCAGATGGTGGCGCGGGCGAACCAGGTCTATACGAAATACGACCTGGAAGGGAATGCGCGCAAGCTCAAGCTCGATTCGCCGATGCAGCTGCTCACCGTCGCCAGCCTCACGCAGGCCGAAGGCAAGTACAAGCATGACTTCGTCAAGGTCGCGCGCGTCGTCTACAACCGCCTCAAGCCGGACAACACCGAGACGTACGGCCTGCTGGACTTCGACTCGACGGTGAACTACGCCAAGTCGCAGAGCACCCTGGACACCGGATCCGTCGACAATCTGCGGAATTTCAACGATCCGTACAACACCTACAAGTTCAAGGGACTGCCGCCGGGCCCGATCGGCAATCCGGGTGAGGTGGCGCTCAAATCGGCCATCGCCCCGGAAAAGGGCAACTGGTACTACTTCGTCTCGATCAACCCGGAAAAGACGCTGTTCGCCGTGACGAACGAAGAGCACGAGCGGAACCGGCGCATCTACGAAAAGGAACAAGAGAAAAACAAGCAATGAGCGCCACACGTCGAGCCGCGGTCCTCGGCTCCCCGATTGCCCATTCCCTCTCGCCGGTGCTGCACCGCGCCGCCTACCGGGAACTGGGGCTGAGCGAGTGGACGTACGACCGCCACGAGGTCGACGAAGCGGCACTGCCCGCCTTCATGGAGCGCCTCGACGCCACCTGGGCGGGCCTGTCGCTCACCATGCCGCTCAAGCGCGCGGTGATCCCGCTGCTCGACGAGATCAGCGCCACCGCGGCCTCGGTCGAGGCGGTGAACACCGTCGTCCTCACCGCCGACGGGCGCCGCCACGGCGACAACACCGATATCCCGGGCATGCTCGCCGCGCTGCGCGAACGCGGCGTGCGGCAGGTCGAGCGGGCGTCGGTCCTGGGCGCCGGCGCCACCGCCTCCTCGGCGCTCGCCGCGCTCTCCCGGATCTGCACCGGCGAGGTCACCGCGTACGTCCGCAGCCGGGCGCGGGCCGACGAGATGCGCGGCTGGGGCGAGCGGCTGGGCGTCACGGTCCGCACCGCCGCCTGGGAGGACGCCGCCGCGGCGTTCGAGGCGCCGCTGACCATCGCCACGACCCCGGCGGGCACCACCGACGCGCTCGCCGCGGCCGTCCCCGAGCGGCCCGGCACGCTCTTCGACGTCCTCTACGAGCCCTGGCCGACGACGCTGGCCACCGCCTGGGCCGCCCGTGGCGGCGCCGTGGTCGGCGGCCTGGACCTGCTGGTCCACCAGGCCGTACTCCAGGTGGAGCAGATGACGGGGCGGTCCCCGGCGCCGCTGGCCGCGATGCGCACGGCCGGCGAGGCGGCGCTCGCCGCCCGCTGACCCGTCCGGTCCGTCCCGCCCCGTCCCTTCCGTCCTCACGCGCCCGGTCCGCCCGCTGGACTGGGCGCCGCCCGTCGGGCGCGACGTGGGAGGATCGGGGGAAGACCGTATGCGGATGAGCAGTACATGAGGAGCACCGTTGAGCAGGTTGCGCTGGCTGACGGCGGGGGAGTCGCACGGCCCCGCACTCGTGGCGACGCTGGAGGGCCTTCCGGCCGGAGTCCCGATCACCACGGAGATGGTGGCGGACGCCCTGGCCCGGCGCCGGCTCGGCTACGGCCGCGGTGCCCGGATGAAGTTCGAGCAGGACCAGGTCACGTTCCTGGGCGGGGTGCGGCACGGCCTGTCGCTGGGCTCGCCGGTGGCCGTGATGGTCGGCAACACCGAGTGGCCCAAGTGGGAGCAGGTGATGGCGGCCGACCCGGTGGACGCGGAGGAGCTGGCCGCGCTGGCCCGTAACGCGCCGCTGACCCGTCCCCGCCCCGGCCACGCCGACCTCGCCGGGATGCAGAAGTACGGCTTCGACGAGGCCCGCCCGATCCTGGAGCGCGCCTCCGCCCGCGAGACCGCCGCCCGGGTCGCCCTGGGAGCCGTCGCCCGTTCCTTCCTCAAGGAGACGGCCGGCATCGAGATCGTCTCGCACGTCGTCGAGCTGGCCGCGGCCAAGGCCCCGTACGGGGTCTACCCGAAGCCCTCCGACGTGGAGAAGCTGGACGCCGACCCGGTGCGCTGCCTGGACGCGGACGCGAGCAAGGCGATGGTGGCCGAGATCGACCAGGCCCACAAGGACGGCGACACCCTCGGCGGCGTGGTCGAGGTGCTGGCGTACGGCGTGCCCGTGGGCCTCGGCTCGCACGTCCACTGGGACCGGCGTCTGGACGCCCGGCTGGCGTCCGCCCTCATGGGCATCCAGGCGATCAAGGGCGTCGAGGTCGGTGACGGCTTCGACCTGGCGCGGGTGCCGGGCTCGAAGGCCCATGACGAGATCCTCTCGACCGACGACGGGATCAAGCGCAGCTCGGGCCGCTCCGGCGGCACCGAGGGCGGGCTGACGACCGGCGAGCTGCTGCGGGTGCGCGCCGCGATGAAGCCGATCGCGACGGTGCCGAAGGCGCTGGCGACCATCGATGTGACCACCGGTGAGGCGGCCAAGGCGCACCACCAGCGCTCGGACGTCTGCGCGGTGCCCGCCGCGGGCATCGTCGCCGAGGCGATGGTGGCCCTCGTGCTGGCGGACGCGGTGCTGGAGAAGTTCGGCGGCGACAGCGTGCCCGAGACCCGCCGCAATGTGCGCAGCTTCCTCGACAACCTGGCGATCAAATGACGTCCCCGCTCGTCGTGCTGGTCGGCCCGCCCGGGGCCGGCAAGTCGACGGTGGGCGCGCTGCTGGCCGACCGGCTGGGCGTCGGCTACCGGGACACCGACGCCGACATCGTCGCCACGGCCGGCCGGCCGATCGCCGAGATCTTCATCGACGAGGGCGAGCCGCACTTCCGCGCACTGGAGCGGACCGCGGTGCGTGACGCGCTGGAGAGCCACCCGGGCGTGCTCTCGCTCGGCGGTGGCGCGATCCTGGACGACGGCACCCGCAAGCTGCTGGCCGGCCTGCCGGTGGTCTTCCTGGACGTCCAACTCGCCGATGCCGTCAAGCGGGTGGGCCTCGACGCGCCCCGCCCGCTGCTGGCCGTCAACCCGCGGAAGCAGTGGCGTGAGCTGATGGAACGCCGCCGCCCGCTGTACACCGAGGTGGCGCGCGCCGTGATCAGCACGGCGGAGCGCACCCCCGCGCAGGTCGCCGAGGCGATCCTGGACGCTTTGGAGCTACGGCAGGCCGCGGGGCAGACCCCGCCGGCCGCCCACAGGGAGGAACAGGCATGACGGAGCAGGCCACCCGTATCCAGGTCGGCGGCACGGCGGGCACCGACCCGTACGAGGTGCTCGTCGGGCGGCAGCTGCTCGGCGAACTCCCGGGTCTGATCGGCGACGGCGCGAAGCGGGTCGCGGTGCTGCACCCGGAGGCGCTGGCCGCCACCGGCGAGGCGCTGCGCGAGGACCTGGCCTCCCAGGGCTACGAGGCGATCGCCGTCCAGCTGCCGAACGCCGAGGAGTCCAAGACCGCCGAGGTCGCGGCGTACTGCTGGAAGGCGCTCGGCCAGTCCGGCTTCACCCGCAGCGATGTGCTCGTCGGTGTCGGCGGCGGCGCCACCACCGACCTGGCCGGCTTCGTCGCCGCGACCTGGCTGCGCGGAGTGCGCTGGATCGCGGTGCCGACGACGGTCCTGGGCATGGTGGACGCGGCGGTCGGCGGCAAGACCGGCATCAACACCGCCGAGGGCAAGAACCTCGTCGGCGCCTTCCACCCGCCGGCCGGAGTCCTCTGCGACCTGGCCGCGCTCGACTCGCTGCCGGTGCACGACTACGTCTCCGGTCTGGCCGAGGTCATCAAGGCCGGCTTCATCGCCGACCCGGCGATCCTCGAACTGATCGAGTCGGACCCGGAGGCCGCCAAGCGCCCGGACGGTGCGCACACCGCCGAGCTGATCGAGCGGGCGATCCGGGTCAAGGCCGAGGTGGTCTCCGCGGACCTCAAGGAGTCCGGTCTGCGCGAGATCCTCAACTACGGCCACACCCTGGCGCACGCCATCGAGAAGAACGAGCGCTACAACTGGCGGCACGGCGCGGCCGTCTCCGTCGGCATGGTCTTCGCCGCCGAACTCGGCCGGATCGCCGGCCGCCTGGACGACGCCACCGCCGACCGGCACCGCTCCGTCCTGGAGTCCGTCGGGCTGCCGCTGACCTACCGCGGTGACCAGTGGCCCAAGCTGCTGGAGACCATGAAGGTCGACAAGAAGTCCCGCGGTGACCGGCTGCGCTTCATCGTCCTGGACGGCCTCGCCAAGCCGACCGTCCTGGAGGGCCCGGACCCGGCCATGCTGCTCGCCGCGCACGCGGAGATCGCGGCGTGACCCGCCGGGTGCTGGTCCTCAACGGCCCCAACCTCGGCCGGCTGGGCTCCCGTGAACCCGATGTCTACGGCGCCACGTCCTACACCGGGCTGGTCGAGGAGTGCACCCGGCTGGGCAAGGAGCTGGGGTTCGAGGCCGAGGTCCGGGAGACCAACGACGAGGGGGAGATGATCCGCTGGCTGCACGAGGCCGCCGACGGACGCATTCCGGTCGTCATCAACCCCGGTGCCTTCACGCACTATTCGTACGGCATGCGGGACGCGGCCGCCCAGCGCACCGCCCCGCTGATCGAGGTGCACATCTCGAACCCGTACGCGCGCGAGGAGTTCCGCCACAATTCGGTCCTCGCGGCCGTCGCCAGCGGTACGATCGCCGGCTTCGGCATCGGCTCGTACCGTCTCGCGCTCCGTGCGCTGGCCGAGGAACTGGACGGCTGACCCTCCCCACGGAACGTCACTCCACCCCCGGCCGTTCCTGTGCCGAGCGCCGGGGGAGGAGGCCCTCCGGCCGCGGCCGGGAGGGTACCGTTCGCAGCAGCACCGCCCACGCCGACGGCCGTGGGGCACAACGGCCCCTCCGGGCCGGTGGGTTACCGCAGGACGCACCGGGCAGCCGAGCCCCGGCGTCCGGTCGGCAGCCCCGCCCGACGTCGGCCGACGGAGCACCGCACCACATCGACCGCACGAGACGGAGAGCCACCGGATGCAGTACGCAGTGGGGGCTCCGCTGCCACCGCCCCGCGGGCAGGCATCACCCGGTGCCGCCATGAACTGGACGCCCGACCCGGGACAGCACACCCCGCCCGCTTCGCCGCCGGCCCCGCCTCCGCCCGCGCCGCAGCCCGCCCCCGGTCAGGGCTGGCACGGGCCCGCGCCCCAGCAGGCCCCGCACAGCACGGACATCACCGGCCATGTGCAGCTTCCCCCGGCCGCCCCGGTGCCGCTGCCCAGCCCGCCCACCGACACCGCAGCGCCGGACGCCACGCTGGCGGCCGTCGCGGTGCTGCTCATCGGTCCGGCCGGGGCCGGCAAGACCAGCGTGGCGCGCCACTGGGCCGACAGCCGGCGGGTGCCGACCGCGCACATCAGCCTCGACGACGTCCGCGAATGGGTCCGGTCCGGGTTCGCGGATCCGCAGGCCGGCTGGAACGACCACTCCGAGGCCCAGTACCGCCTCGCCCGCCGCACCTGCGGCTTCGCGGCCCGCAACTTCCTCGCCAACGGCATCTCCTGCATCCTCGACGACGCCGTCTTCCCCGACCGCCCGGTCGTCGGCCTCGGCGGCTGGAAGCGCCATGTGGGCCCCGGCCTGCTGCCGATCGTGCTGCTGCCCGGCCTGGAGATCGTCCTGGAGCGCAATGCCCGGCGCAGCGGCAACCGCCGGCTGTCCGACGAAGAAGTGGCCAGGATCCACGGGCGGATGGCCGGCTGGTACGGCTCGGGCCTGCCGATCATCGACAACTCCCAGCACGACGTCGCCACGACCGTGCGGGTGCTGGACGACGTCGTCGCCCGCAGCATCGCCAGCCCGCCGAGCTGGTAGCGGGCGGCACCGGCCCGGTCCCCCGGGCGGCCCCGCTCGACCGGCCGCCTCGGGGGAGCGGCCGTACCCTCGTGATATGTCCGAGTTGTACGCGGCCCGACGCACGCGGCTGCGCGATCGCGTAGCCGGGGCCGGAAGTGCCGCCGCACTGATCTCGCGCCCCGCGAACGTCCGCTACCTCACGGGCTGCGCACCGCCCGGCGCCGCGCTGCTGCTCGGTCCGGCCGACGATGTGCTGCTGTGCGGCAGACCGCTGAGCGGTGATCCCGCCGAGGGCCGGCCGGCCGACGACGTGCGGGTGTCGGTGCTGCCCAGCCGCGGTGGCGACCCGGTCGTGGCCGGCGCCGACCTGGCCGCGACGGCCGGTGCGGACACCCTGGCCGTCGAGGAGCACCACCTCACCGTCACCCGGCACCGTGCGCTCTCCCAGGTCGCGCCCCGGCTGCGGCTGACCGACCTGGCCTGCGCGGTCGAGGGGCAGCGGCTGGTGAAGGACGACGAGGAGATCGCCTGTCTGCGGATCGCCGCCGAGATCGCCGACCAGGCCCTGGGGGAGCTCCTCGAATCGATCCTGGTCGGCCGCACCGAGCGGCATCTCGCGCTGGAACTGGAGCGCAGGCTGGTCGACCACGGCGCGGACGGCCCGGCCTTCCCCACGTCCGTCGGGACCGGCCCGAACGCCGGCCGCTCCGGACATCTGCCCACCGACCGGCGGGTCGAGGAGGGCGACTTCCTCAGTGTCTGCCTGGGCGCCAATTACCGTGGCTACCGTTGTGAGATCGGCCGGACCTTCGTCATCGGCACCACGCCCTCGGACTGGCAGATCGAGCTGTACGACCTTGTTTTCGCAGCCCAGCGGGCCGGTCGCGAGGCGCTGGCGCCGGGTGTGGAGTGCCGTGACGTGGACCGGGTGACCCGCCATGTGCTGGACGCGGCGGGGTACGGTGAGCGGCTCGGGGCGTGGACCGGGCACGGTGTGGGACTCGAAATCGACGAGGACCCTCAATTGTCGCCTGCGGCCATGGGTAAACTGGACGCTTGCGTGCCGGTCACCGTCGAGCCGGGGGTTCACATCCCGGGCCGTGGGGGTGTCCGGATCGACGACACCCTCGTCGTCCGCCCCGAGGCGGACGGCGGACCCGAGCTACTCACGATCACGACCAAGGAGCTGCTCGCGCTGTGAGCCCCACGGCTTGCGGCGTACGGCTTCGAGGTACCCACCACCTGCAGTCCAGGAGATTCCGCAACCGTGGCTTCCACGAACGACCTCAAGAACGGCCTGGTGCTCAAGCTCGAAGGGGGCCAGCTCTGGTCCGTCGTCGAGTTCCAGCACGTCAAGCCCGGTAAGGGCCCGGCCTTCGTCCGCACCAAGCTGAAGAATGTGCTCTCCGGCAAGGTGGTGGACAAGACCTTCAACGCCGGTGTGAAGGTCGAGACGGCCACTGTCGACAAGCGTGGGATGCAGTTCTCGTACATGGACGGCGAGTACTTCGTCTTCATGGACATGGACACCTACGACCAGCTGATGGTCGACCGCAAGGCCGTCGGTGACGCCGCGAACTTCCTCCTCGAGGGCTTCGAGGCCGTCGTGGCGCAGCACGAGGGCGAGGTGCTCTACGTCGAGCTGCCGGCCGCCGTCGAGCTCGTCATCCAGCACACCGAGCCCGGCGTCCAGGGCGACCGCTCCACCGGTGGCTCCAAGCCCGCCACCCTGGAGACCGGCTACGAGATCCAGGTGCCGCTCTTCATCACCGAGGGCGAGAAGATCAAGGTCGACACTCGCACGGGCGACTACCTCGGCCGGGTGAACAGCTAACCGTGGCTGCCCGTACCAAGGCCCGTAAGCGCGCCTTCCAGATTCTCTTCGAGGCCGACCAGCGCGGTGCCGATGTGCAGTCCGTGCTCGCGGACTGGATGCGGCACGCCCGGACCGACCCACGGCAGCCGCCGGTGAACGAATACACCCTCCAGTTGGTCGAGGGGTACGCGGATCATGTGGCCCGCATCGACGAGCTGATCTCCACCTACGCGGTCGACTGGGACCTCGACCGGATGCCGGCGGCCGACCGCAGCATTCTGCGGCTCGGCGCCTATGAGCTGCTCTGGGTGGACGACACGCCGGACGCCGTGGCGCTCGACGAAGCAGTGCAGCTCGCCAGGGAGTTCTCCACGGACGATTCCCCGGCCTTCGTCAACGGCCTCCTCGGCCGGTTCAAGGAGCTGAAGCCGAGCCTGCGGCGCGAGGCGCAGTAGGCGGTCGGCAGAGCGTGTGAACGGGCCCGGAGCGATGGGTGATGCTCCGGGCCCTTCGCATGCCCGCAGAACGGCGTACGGGGGCTCTCCTGGCACATTGCGCGCCGCCGGTGTGCGCCGTCAGTGCGCCGGTACGCAGAAACCGCCGCCCGGAAGGCCGGAGCGGCGGTACGTTTCTGCTGGTGGTGCGGGGGGCTCAGAGCTCGTCGTGCTGCACGGCGCGGCGTGCTTCGGCGTCGAGCACGCCCCAGCTGATCAGCTGCTCGGTCAGCACCGAGGGCGACTGGTCGTAGATGACCGCGAGGGTGCGCAGGTCGTCCTGGCGGATCGAGAGGACCTTGCCGTTGTAGTCACCGCGCTGGCTCTGGATGGTGGCGGCGTAGCGCTGGAGCGGGCCGGCCTTCTCCTGCGGGACATGGGCGAGGCGCTCCAGGTCGAGCACCAGCTTCGGCGGCGGCTCGGCCGCTCCGCCCGGTGTCGTGCCCGGCAGCAGTTCCTGCACCGGGACGCCGTAGAAGTCCGCCAGCTCGGCAAGGCGCTGTACGGTCACGGCACGGTCGCCGCGCTCGTACGAACCCACCACCACGGCCTTCCAGCGGCCCTGGGACTTCTCCTCGACGCCGTGGAGAGAAAGTCCCTGCTGGGTGCGGATGGCACGGAGCTTGGCCCCGAGCTGTTTGGCGTATTCGCTGGACATAAAACTCCCCAGACGGCTGTATCGACATGCGGCTCCGCCGCGGGCTGGTAACTCACTGTGAGGTTACGCAGCGTAATCTGACTTCGTCAAGCGGAACGGGGCAGACCCTCACCCGTCAGGGGTGCGGACGGCTCCTGAGGGCGCTCCTGGTAGCCTGGGCTGCGTAATTTCGACGTCCTTTAAGGTCCGTCCCGTGAGGCGGAGAAGGAGGTCCGTTTCATATGGACGCAAGCAGTTCCGACACGACAGCTCAGCTCCCCGCACGGCCGGTGCTCGAAGGCCCGGACATCGCGCGGATGCTCACCCGTATCGCCCATGAAATCGTCGAGCGCGCCAAGGGCGCGGACGATGTGGTGCTCCTGGGGATCCCCACCCGCGGCGTCTTCCTCGCCCGGCGGCTCGCTGCCAAGCTCGAAGAGATCACCGGCCGTACGGTCCCGGTCGGCTCGCTCGACATCACGATGTACCGCGACGACCTGCGCCTGGGCCCGGCCCGCACGCTCGCCCGCACGGACATCCCCGCCGACGGCGTCGAGGGCCGCGTGGTCCTGCTCGTCGACGACGTCCTCTTCTCCGGCCGCACCATCCGCGCCGCGCTGGACGCCCTGGGCGACATCGGACGGCCGCGCGCCGTGCAGCTGGCGGTCCTCGTCGACCGCGGCCACCGCGAACTGCCGATCCGCGCCGACTACGTAGGCAAGAACCTCCCCACGTCGCTGCGGGAGACGGTCAAGGTCCAGCTCACCGAGGAGGACGGCCGGGACGCCGTGCTGCTCGGCCTGAAGCACACCGCCCCGGCCGGCGAGCGTTAGCGCACCGCTGACGGACCCGGTGACCCCGGGCCCGCAGGCATGCCTGCTCGACGGACATTCCCGTACACCTCCTTCACTCACGGAGAAAACCGGATGAAGCGTCACCTCATCTCGGCCGCCGACCTCACGCGCGACGACGCCGTTCTGATCCTCGACACCGCCGAGGAGATGGCCCGGGTCGCCGACCGGCCGATCAAGAAGCTCCCCACCCTGCGCGGACGCACCGTCGTCAACCTCTTCTTCGAGGACTCGACCCGCACCCGTATCTCGTTCGAAGCCGCGGCGAAGCGCCTCTCCGCCGACGTCATCAACTTCTCCGCCAAGGGCTCGTCGGTCTCCAAGGGCGAGTCGCTCAAGGACACCGCCCTCACCCTGGAGGCGATGGGCGCGGACGCCGTCGTCATCCGGCACCACGACTCCGGCGCCCCGCACCGCCTGGCGACCTCCGGCTGGATCGGCGGCTCCGTGGTCAACGCCGGTGACGGCACCCACGAACACCCCACCCAGGCACTGCTCGACGCCTTCACGATGCGCCGCCGCCTGGTCGGCGCCGACGCGGGCGTGGGCCAGGACCTCTCCGGCCGCCGCATCACCATCGTCGGCGACATCCTGCACAGCCGGGTCGCCCGCTCCAACGTCCATCTGCTGACCACGCTCGGCGCCGAGGTCACCCTGGTCGCACCGCCGACACTGGTGCCGATCGGCGTGGAGCAGTGGCCCTGCGAGGTCTCGTACGACCTGGACGCCGTGGTCGCCAAGTCCGACGCGGTGATGATGCTGCGCGTCCAGCGCGAGCGGATGAACGCGGCGTTCTTCCCGACGGAGCGGGAGTACGCGCGGCGCTACGGTCTCGACGGCGACCGGATGGCCCGTATGCCCGAGCACGCGATCGTGATGCACCCCGGGCCGATGAACCGCGGCATGGAGATCACCGCCCAGGTCGCCGACTCGCCCCGTTGCACCGCCGTCGAACAGGTCACCAACGGCGTCAGCATCCGGATGGCCGTTCTCTATCTGCTTCTGGGCGGCAACGAGCCCGCCCTCACCGCCGGCAACGGCACCAGCATGCGCACCGAGGAGAGCAAGTAACCATGAGCAAGATCCTTATTCGCGGGGCGAAGATCCTCGGTGGCGAGCCGCAGGACGTGCTGATCGACGGTGAGACCGTCGCGGAGGTCGGCACCGGGCTGAGCGCCGAGGGCGCACAGGTCATCGAGGCGGACGGCAAGATCCTGCTGCCGGGCCTGGTCGATCTCCACACCCACCTGCGCGAGCCGGGCCGCGAGGACTCCGAGACCGTGCTGACCGGCACGAAGGCCGCTGCCGTCGGCGGCTTCACCGCCGTCCACGCCATGGCCAACACCTTCCCCGTCGCGGACACCGCGGGCGTCGTCGAGCAGGTCTGGCGGCTGGGCAAGGAGTCCGGCTACTGCGACGTCCAGCCCGTCGGTGCGGTCACCGTCGGCCTGGAGGGCAAGAAGCTCGCCGAGCTGGGCGCGATGCACGACTCCGCGGCCGGCGTCCGGGTCTTCTCCGACGACGGCAAGTGCGTGGACGACGCCGTGATCATGCGGCGCGCCCTGGAGTACGTGAAGGCCTTCGACGGGGTCGTGGCCCAGCACGCCCAGGAGCCCCGGCTCACCGAGGGCGCCCAGATGAACGAGGGCATCGTTTCGGCCGAGCTGGGCCTCGGTGGCTGGCCCGCGGTCGCCGAGGAGTCGATCATCGCCCGCGATGTGCTGCTGGCCGCGCACGTCGGCTCCCGCGTCCACATCTGCCACCTGTCGACGGCCGGCTCGGTCGAGATCGTCCGCTGGGCCAAGTCCAAGGGCTGGAACGTCACCGCCGAGGTCACCCCGCACCACCTGCTGCTCACCGACGAGCTCGTCCGCAGCTACAACCCCGTCTACAAGGTGAACCCGCCGCTGCGCACCGAGGCCGACGTCCTGGCGCTGCGCGAGGCGCTCGCCGACGGCACCATCGACTGCGTCGCCACCGACCACGCCCCGCACCCGCACGAGGACAAGGACTGCGAGTGGGGCGCGGCGGCCATGGGCATGGTCGGCCTGGAGACCGCGCTCTCCGTCGTCCAGCACACGATGGTCGACAGCGGACTGCTGGACTGGGCCGGCGTCGCCGACCGGATGTCCTTCCGCCCGGCGCACATCGGCCGCCTGGAGGGCCACGGCCGCCCCGTCTCGGCTGGTGAGCCCGCCAACCTCACACTGCTCGATTCCGCTTACCGTGGAGAGGTGGACCCCGCGGGCTTCGCCTCCCGCAGCCGCAACACCCCCTACGAGGGCCGTGAGCTGCCGGGGCGCGTCACCCACACCTTCCTGCGGGGCCGGGCAACGGTCGTCGACGGGAAGCTGGCGTGACTCCTCCACTGATCCACTTGGCCGAAGCGCAGAAGTCCGCGCCGGTCACCGACTGGGCCGCGCGGATCGGCTGGGTCGTCGGCCTGCTGGTCTTCATCGTCTTCGTCTACTGGCTGATGCGTCAGGGCTGGAAGTGGCGCGGCACGCTCCAGGGCGATCTGCCCGAGCTGCCCGCCACCCCGGAGAACCCCGGCTCCCCGCTGCTGACGCTGGCCGGCCGCTACCACGGGTCGACCACCGCCGGGCAGTGGCTCGACCGGATCGTGGCGCGCGGTCTGGGTACCCGCAGCCGCGCCGAGCTGACCCTCACCGGCCAGGGGCTGGACGTCGTACGGCCGGGCGCCGCGGACTTCTTCGTGCCGGCCGCCGCACTGCGCGGCGCCCGTCTGGACAAGGGCATCGCCGGCAAGGTCCTGACCGAGGGCGGCCTGCTGATCGTCACCTGGGAGCACGGCGGCCGGCAGATCGACTCCGGCTTCCGCTCCGACCGTGCGGACGAGCACCCGGCCTGGGTCGAGGCCCTCAACGAACTCAGCACCACCGAGCACCACACCAGCACCACCGAGCACACCGAAACGGAAGGCGCACGATGACGACCTCCACCAGGGGTACCGCCCACGGCACAAGGGGGCTCCCCGCCGTTCTCGTCCTGGAGGACGGCCGCAGCTTCCGCGGCCGCGCCTACGGGGCGGTGGGGGAGACCTTCGGCGAAGCGGTGTTCTCCACCGGCATGACCGGCTACCAGGAGACGCTGACCGACCCCTCGTACCACCGCCAGGTGGTCGTCATGACCGCCCCGCACATCGGCAACACCGGTGTGAACGACGAGGACCCCGAGTCGCAGCGGATCTGGGTCTCCGGTTATGTCGTCCGCGACCCCGCCCGTATCCCGTCCAACTGGCGCTCGGTGCGCTCGCTGGACGACGAGCTGGTCGCCCAGGGCGTCGTCGGCATCAGCGGGGTCGACACCCGGGCCCTGACCCGCCACCTGCGCGAGCGCGGTGCCA
The DNA here is from genome assembly GCF_023544705.1 of Streptomyces sp. MCA2. NCBI lineage: Bacteria > Bacillati > Actinomycetota > Actinomycetes > Kitasatosporales > Streptomycetaceae > Streptomyces > Streptomyces sp. MCA2. Next base: position 35,005 of record NZ_JAMJFM010000047.1, on the reverse strand, counting down.
TGCGGGTCGGCATCTTCTCCGGCGAGGCGCTGCCCGACGAGGGCACGATGCTGGCCAAGGTGCGCCAGGCCCCCGAGATGGAGGGCGCCGACCTCTCCACGCAGGTCGCCACCAAGGAGTCCTACGTCGTCCCGGCGATCGGCCCCGACGGCGCAGCCGTCCCGGTCGGTGCGGCGAAGTTCACCGTCGCCGCGATCGACCTGGGCATCAAGGGCATGACCCCGCACCGGATGGCCGAGCGCGGCATCGAGGTGCACGTCCTGCCCGCCACCGCCACCGTCGAGGACGTCTACGCGGTCAACCCGGACGGCGTGTTCTTCTCCAACGGCCCCGGCGACCCGGCCACCGCCGGCCACCCGGTCTCCGTCATGCAGGGCGTCCTGGAGCGCAGGACGCCGCTGTTCGGCATCTGCTTCGGCAACCAGATCCTGGGCCGCGCGCTGGGCTTCGGCACCTACAAGCTCAAGTACGGGCACCGCGGCATCAACCAGCCGGTGCAGGACCGTACGACCGGCAAGGTCGAGGTCACCGCGCACAACCACGGGTTCGCCGTCGACGCCCCGCTCGACAAGATCTCCGACACCCCCTTCGGCCGCGCCGAGGTCTCCCACGTCTGCCTGAACGACAACGTGGTGGAGGGTCTGCACCTCCTCGACCAGCCGGCCTTCAGCGTCCAGTACCACCCCGAAGCCGCCGCGGGTCCGCACGACGCCGCGTACCTCTTCGACCGCTTCGTTTCCCTGATGGAGGGCCAGCGTGCCTAAGCGCACCGATATCCAGTCCGTCCTGGTCATCGGCTCCGGCCCGATCGTCATCGGCCAGGCCGCCGAGTTCGACTACTCCGGCACCCAGGCCTGCCGGGTCCTCAAGTCCGAGGGCCTGCGCGTCATCCTGGTGAACTCCAACCCGGCGACGATCATGACCGACCCGGAGATCGCCGACGCCACCTACGTCGAGCCGATCACCCCGGACTTCGTCGAGAAGATCATCGCCAAGGAGCGCCCGGACGCGCTCCTGCCCACCCTGGGCGGCCAGACGGCCCTGAACACCGCGATCTCCCTGCACGAGTCCGGCACCCTCGACAAGTACGGCGTCGAGCTGATCGGCGCGAACGTCGAGGCGATCAACAAGGGCGAGGACCGCGACCTGTTCAAGGAGGTCGTGGAGGAAGTCCGCAAGAAGATCGGCCACGGCGAGTCCGCGCGCTCCTACATCTGCCACTCCATGGACGACGTCATGAAGGGCGTCGACGAGCTCGGCGGCTACCCCGTCGTCGTCCGTCCCTCCTTCACCATGGGCGGCGCCGGCTCCGGCTTCGCGCACAACGAGGAGGAGCTGCGCCGGATCGCCGGCCAGGGCCTGACGCTCTCGCCGACCACCGAGGTGCTCCTGGAGGAGTCCATCCTCGGCTGGAAGGAGTACGAGCTGGAGCTGATGCGCGACAAGAACGACAACGTCGTGGTCGTCTGCTCCATCGAGAACTTCGACCCGATGGGCGTGCACACCGGTGACTCGATCACCGTCGCCCCGGCGATGACGCTCACCGACCGTGAGTACCAGACCCTGCGGGACATCGGCATCGCGGTGATCCGCGAGGTCGGCGTCGACACCGGCGGCTGCAACATCCAGTTCGCGGTCAACCCCGAGGACGGCCGGGTCATCGTCATCGAGATGAACCCCCGCGTCTCGCGCTCGTCGGCGCTGGCGTCCAAGGCCACCGGCTTCCCGATCGCGAAGATCGCCGCCCGGCTCGCCGTCGGCTACACCCTCGACGAGATCCCCAACGACATCACCGAGAAGACCCCGGCCTCCTTCGAGCCGACCCTCGACTATGTCGTCGTCAAGGTGCCGCGCTTCGCCTTCGAGAAGTTCCCGGCCGCCGACGCCACCCTCACCACGACCATGAAGTCGGTCGGCGAGGCCATGGCCATCGGCCGCAACTTCCCCGAGGCGCTCAACAAGGCCCTGCGCTCCCTGGAGAAGAAGGGCAGCCAGTTCGACTTCGTCGGCGAGCCGGGCGAGAAGGCCGCGCTGCTGGAGAAGGCCCAGGTCCCCACCGACGGCCGGATCAACACCGTCATGGCGGCGATCCGGGCCGGTGCCACGCCCCAGGAGGTCTTCGACGCCACGAAGATCGACCCCTGGTTCGTCGACCAGCTCTTCCTCGTCAAGGAGATCGCGGACGAGATCGCGGCCGCCGAAAAGCTCCACCCGGAGATCCTTGCGGACGCAAAGCGCTACGGCTTCTCCGACGCCCAGATCGCCGCGATCCGGGGGCTGCGCGAGGACGTCGTCCGCGAGGTCCGGCACGCCCTCGGTGTCCGCCCGGTCTACAAGACGGTCGACACCTGCGCCGCCGAATTCGCCGCGAACACCCCGTACTTCTACTCCTCCTACGACGAGGAGAGCGAGGTCGCGCCCCGCGAGAAGCCGGCCGTGATCATCCTCGGCTCCGGGCCCAACCGCATCGGCCAGGGCATCGAGTTCGACTACTCCTGCGTCCACGCCTCGTTCGCGCTCAGCGACGCCGGCTACGAGACCGTGATGGTCAACTGCAACCCGGAGACCGTCTCCACGGACTACGACACCTCCGACCGGCTCTACTTCGAGCCGCTCACCCTGGAGGACGTCCTGGAGGTCGTGCACGCCGAGACCCAGGCGGGACCGGTCGCCGGCGTCATCGTCCAGCTCGGCGGGCAGACCCCGCTCGGCCTGGCGCAGGCGCTCAAGGACAACGGCGTGCCGATCGTCGGCACCTCGCCCGAGGCGATCGACCTCGCCGAGGAGCGCGGCGCCTTCGGCCGGGTGCTCACCGAGGCCGGGCTGCCCGCCCCCAAGTACGGCACCGCCTTCTCCTTCGACGAGGCCAAGCGGATCGCCACCGAGATCGGCTACCCGGTCATGGTCCGCCCGTCCTACGTGCTCGGCGGCCGCGGTATGGAGATCGTCTACGACGAGCCGTCGCTGGGCGAGTACCTCACCCGCCACGCCGGCCTGATCGACCGCCACCCGGTCCTCATCGACCGGTTCCTCGACGACGCCATCGAGATCGACGTCGACGCGCTCTACGACGGCACCGAGCTCTACCTCGGCGGCGTCATGGAGCACATCGAGGAGGCCGGCATCCACTCCGGCGACTCCGCCTGCGCGCTGCCCCCGATCACCCTCGGCGGCTTCGACATCAAGCGCCTGCGGGCCTCGACGGAGGCGATCGCCAAGGGCGTGGGCGTCCGCGGCCTGATCAACATCCAGTTCGCGATGGCCGGCGACATCCTCTACGTCCTGGAGGCCAACCCGCGCGCCTCCCGTACGGTGCCCTTCACCTCGAAGGCCACCGCGGTGCCGCTGGCCAAGGCCGCCGCCCGGATCTCGCTGGGCGCCACCATCGCCGAGCTGCGCGCCGAGGGCATGCTGCCCAGGACCGGCGACGGCGGCACCCTGCCGCTGGACGCCCCGATCTCCGTCAAGGAAGCCGTGATGCCCTGGTCGCGGTTCCGCGACATCCACGGCCGCGGTGTGGACACCATCCTCGGCCCGGAGATGCGCTCCACCGGCGAGGTCATGGGCATCGACTCGGTCTTCGGCACCGCCTACGCCAAGTCGCAGACCGGCGCCTACGGGGCACTGCCCACCAAGGGCCGCGCCTTCGTCTCCGTCGCCAACCGCGACAAGCGCTCGATGATCTTCCCGGCCCGTGAGCTGGTCGCGCACGGCTTCGAGCTGCTCGCCACCTCCGGCACCGCCGAGGTGCTGCGCCGCAACGGCATCAACGCCACCGTGGTGCGCAAGCAGTCCGAGGGCGAGGGCCCGGACGGTGAGAAGACCATCGTCCAGCTGATCCACGACGGCCAGGTCGACCTGATCGTCAACACCCCCTACGGCACCGGCGGCCGGCTGGACGGCTACGACATCCGCACCGCCGCGGTGGCCCGCGCCGTCCCCTGCCTGACCACGGTCCAGGCGCTGGCGGCCGCGGTCCAGGGCATCGAGGCCATGTCCCGCGGTGATGTGGGCGTGCGTTCCCTCCAGGAACACGCCGAACATCTCACCGCGGCCCGCGCGGAGTAGCGGCCAGGAGGGGGACACCGACGCGGTGTCCCCCTCTTCGTGCCCCCTCGCTCCTCACCCCGGAAGGCCCACCCGACGATGTACCGCCTCTTCTTCCACCTGATCTTCAAGCGCATGGACCCCGAGCAGGCCCACCACCTGGCCTTCCGCTGGATCCAGCTGGCCGTGCGCCTCCCCGTGCTGCGCACCTTCCTGGCGGCCGCCCTCGCGCCCCGCTACAAGGAGCTGCGCACCGAGGCCCTGGGCCGCCGGATGCACGGCCCCTTCGGCCTGGCCGCCGGCTTCGACAAGAACGCCGTCGCCATCGACGGGATGACCATGCTCGGCTTTGACCACGTCGAGATCGGCACGGTCACCGCCCAGCCGCAGCCCGGCAACCCCAAGAAGCGCCTGTTCCGGCTCGTACCGGACCGCGCGCTGATCAACCGGATGGGCTTCAACAACGACGGCTCCGCGTCCGTGGCGGCCCGTCTGGCCGCCCGCAACCCCGTCTTCCCGGCCACCGTCGGCGTCAACATCGGCAAGACCAAGGTCGTACCGGAGGCCGAGGCCACCGCCGACTACGTCACCTCCACCGAGCGCCTCGCCCGGCACGCCGACTACCTGGTGGTCAACGTCTCCTCCCCGAACACCCCGGGGCTGCGCAACCTCCAGGCCGTCGACCACCTCCGCCCGCTGCTGACGGCCGTACGCGAGGCCGCCGACCGCACGGTCACCGAGCGCCGGGTCCCGCTGCTGGTCAAGATCGCTCCCGACCTCGCCGACGCGGACGTGGACGCGGTCGCCGACCTGGCCGTCGAGCTGGGCCTGGACGGGATCATCGCCACCAACACCACCATCGCCCGCGAGGGCCTCGGCCTGACCTCCGACCCCCGGCTGGTCGCCGAGACCGGCGGACTCTCCGGCGCGCCCGTCAAGGAGCGCTCCCTGGAGGTCCTGCGCCGCCTCTACGCCCGGGTCGGCGACAAGATCACCCTCATCGGGGTGGGCGGCATCGAGAACGCCGAGGACGCCTGGCAGCGCATCCTCGCCGGCGCCACCCTCGTCCAGGGCTACACCGCCTTCATCTACCAGGGCCCGTTCTGGTGCCGCGCGATCCACAAGGGCCTCGCCGCCCGGCTGCGCAACAGCCCGTACGCCACCCTCGCCGACGCCGTCGGCGCCGAGCACAAGAAGGTGACCGCATGACCGAGCCCTTCGGCATCCGCCTGCGCCGCGCCATGGACGAGCGCGGGCCGCTCTGCGTCGGCATCGACCCGCACGCCTCGCTGCTGGCCGACTGGGGCCTGAACGACGATGTCGCGGGCCTGGCGCGGTTCACCCGGACCGTCGTGGAGTCCCTCGGCGAGACGGTGGCCGTCTTCAAGCCACAGTCCGCGTTCTTCGAGCGCTTCGGCTCACGCGGCCTCGCCGTACTGGAGACCGCCGTCGAGGAGGCGCGCGAGCGCGGCGCCCTGGTCCTGATGGACGCCAAGCGCGGCGACATCGGCTCGACCATGGCCGCCTACGCCGAGACCTACCTGCGCAAGGACTCGCCGCTGTTCTCCGACGCGCTCACCGTGTCTCCGTACCTCGGCTACGGCTCGCTGAAGCCGGCCGTCGACCTGGCACGCGAGAGCGGCGCCGGGCTCTTCGTCCTCGCCCTCACCTCCAACCCGGAGGGCGCCGAGGTCCAGCGGGCGGTGCGCGAGGACGGCCGCACGCTCGCCGCGACCATGCTCGGCCACCTCGCGGCCGAGAACGCCGGTGCCGAGCCGCTGGGCTCCTTCGGCGCGGTCGTCGGCGCCACGCTCGGCGATCTCTCCTCGTTCGACCTGGCGATCAACGGCCCGCTGCTCGCACCCGGCATCGGTGCCCAGGGCGCCACCCCCGCCGACCTCCCGAAGGTCTTCGGTGAAGCCGTGCGCAACGTCGTCCCGAGCGTCAGCCGGGGGGTGCTGCGGCACGGCCCGGACGCCGCAGCTCTGCGCGACGCGGCGGCCCGATTCGCCGAGGAAGTGCGCACCGCGCTCGATTGAGAGCCTTCCGACGGGGACTTTGGTCCCGAATTGTCCTGGTCAGCAGAGTCTGACCAGGACTTTTCGCTTGTTCTCGCTGACTCCGGCGCCCTCTGGCGCTAGTCTCCGACGAGAGCACTGCACGTAAGCGCGTTGCTCGTTGCTCCGCTGTTGCGGGGCGACTAGGTTCCACACCGGTCCGTATCCGACAGTTCGACATCCGAGGTGACGTAGGCGTGGCTCTTCCGCCCCTTACCCCTGAACAGCGCGCAGCCGCGCTCGAGAAGGCCGCCGCGGCTCGCCGGGAGCGCGCCGAGGTCAAGAATCGGCTCAAGCACTCCGGTGCTTCCCTCCATGAGGTCATCAAGCAGGGCCAGGAGAACGACGTCATCGGCAAGATGAAGGTCTCCGCGCTCCTTGAGTCCCTGCCGGGCGTCGGCAAGGTCCGCGCCAAGCAGATCATGGAGCGACTCGGGATCTCCGAGAGCCGCCGAGTCCGGGGTCTTGGCTCCAACCAGATCGCGTCGCTGGAGCGCGAGTTCGGCAGCACTGCTTCCTGAATTTTCCGGCATCACCGGGAAGCTGGAATAATCGCTGCATGAGTTCTGCAGTCTCCGGGGGGACGACCCCCGCGCCCCCGGCCAGACAACCGCGACTGACCGTGCTCTCCGGCCCCTCCGGGGTCGGCAAGAGCACGGTCGTCGCGCATATGCGCAAGGTCCACCCCGAGGTCTGGCTCTCGGTTTCGGCCACCACCCGCAAGCCGCGGCCCGGGGAGCGGTACGGCGTCCACTACTTCTTCGTCGACGACGGAGAATTCGACAAGCTCATCGCCAACGGCGAGCTGCTCGAGTGGGCGGAGTTCGCGGGCAACCGCTACGGCACCCCCCGCAAGGCGGTGCTGGACCGCCTGGAGGCCGGGGAGCCGGTCCTGCTGGAGATCGACCTCCAGGGCGCCCGCCAGGTCCGCGAGTCCATGCCGGAGGCGAATCTGGTCTTCCTGGCCCCGCCGAGCTGGGACGAGCTGGTCCGCCGGCTCACCGGCCGGGGCACGGAGGCGCCGGAGGTCATCGAGCGTCGGCTGGCCGCCGCCAGGGTCGAGCTGGCAGCGGAGAAAGAGTTCGATGTGACGCTTGTCAACACCTCCGTCGAGGACGTCAGCCGTGAGCTGCTAGCCTTGATGCTGAATCGATCCGGAGACCAGAACTCCAGCGGCTGACCGCGAAGCTCCCCGGATCGTCCGAGACTTTTCGCTACACCCCCGCTTCATCCCCCTTCGGAAGGTAGAGAGTGTCCTCTTCCATCACTGCACCCGAGGGCATCATCAACCCGCCCATTGATGAGCTTCTCGAGGCCACGGATTCGAAGTACAGCCTGGTGATCTACGCCGCCAAGCGCGCGCGTCAGATCAACGCGTACTACTCGCAGCTCGGCGAGGGCCTGCTCGAGTACGTCGGCCCGCTCGTGGACACCCACGTCCACGAGAAGCCCCTGTCGATCGCGCTCCGCGAGATCAACGCGGGTCTGCTGACCTCCGAGGCCATCGAGGGCCCGGCTCAGTAAGCAGCGGAACGCATTCACCAAGGGCCCGGCGGCGCGACCGCCGGGCCCTTGGTGTGTCATAGGGGCATACGGACGGACCTAGGTCAGGGGAGCGGCGAAGCGATGGACGAGCGTGAGCGGGAGCGGCCCAGGGTCGTCCTGGGGGTCAGCGGCGGAATCGCCGCGTACAAGGCGTGTGAGCTGCTGCGGCGGCTGACCGAGTCCGGGCACGACGTACGGGTCGTGCCGACCGCCTCGGCGCTGCACTTCGTCGGCGAGGCCACCTGGTCGGCGCTGTCCGGCAACCCGGCCACCACCGAGGTCTGGGAGTCCGTCCACGAGGTCCCGCACGTCCGTATCGGCCAGGCCGCCGATCTCGTCGTGGTCGCCCCCGCCACCGCCGACCTGCTCGCCAAGGCCGCCCACGGCCTCGCCGACGACCTGCTGACCAACACCCTGCTCACCGCGCGCTGCCCGGTGGTGTTCGCCCCGGCGATGCACACCGAGATGTGGGAGAACCCCGCCACCCAGGAGAACGTCGCCACGCTGCGCCGCCGTGGCGCGCTCGTCATCGACCCGGCCGTCGGCCGGCTGACCGGCGTCGACACCGGCAAGGGCCGCTTCCCCGACCCGGCCGCGATCTTCGAATTCTGCCGCCGGGTGCTGGCCCGCGGCCCACGGGCGGCGGAGCAGGATCTGGCCGGCCGCCATGTCGTGGTCAGCGCGGGCGGCACCCGCGAGCCGCTGGACCCCGTCCGCTACCTGGGCAACCGTTCCTCCGGCAAGCAGGGCTATGCGCTCGCCGGTACGGCGGCGGCCCGCGGTGCCCGGGTCACCCTCGTCGCCGGCAACACCGAGCTGCCGGATCCGGCCGGTGTGGACGTGATCCACATCGGCACGGCCCGTCAGCTCCACGAGGCCGTGCTGAAGGCCGCCGCGGACGCCGATGCCGTGGTCATGGCGGCCGCGGTCGCCGATTTCCGGCCCGCCGTCTACACCACCGGCAAGATCAAGAAGGTCGACGGCCAGGACCCGGAACCAGTCACTCTGGTGCGAAATCCGGACATCCTCGCTGAGATCTCCGCCGAGCGCGCCCGCCCCGGTCAGCTCGTGGTCGGCTTCGCCGCGGAGACCGACGACGTGCTCGCCAACGGCCGCGCCAAGCTCGCCCGCAAGGGCTGTGACCTGCTGGTCGTCAATGAGGTCGGGGAAACCAAGGCGTTCGGCTCGGACGGGAACGAAGCGGTGATCCTGGCGGCCGACGGAACCGAGACCCCGGTCCCGTACGGCCCCAAGGAAGCCCTGGCCGACACGGTCTGGGACCTGGTCGCCCCGCGCCTGGCCGAGACTCGCCCCTGACGTGCCCGTACAGGCCGCGGAATCACTCCACCGGCCCCCTAAAATCCGGCATGCCCCCTTGACCAGGCCCATGCTCAACGTGATCGTCCTACCGTGGGCCGCGGTGTCCCAGGTCACAGGGGGTCCATAAATCGAGACCGCGTGCCCGAACACCGCACACGACCGATAAACTGGCGAGTGGATCGGGCCGAGCGCAGCTCTCGGCCCTTCCGCCAATGATCAGCCAGCAGCCGCTGCAACCCCAGGGAGCGATGTGTCCCGCCGCCTGTTCACCTCGGAGTCCGTGACCGAGGGCCACCCTGACAAGATCGCTGACCAGATCAGCGACACCATTCTCGACGCGCTCCTCAAGGAAGACCCGACGTCCCGGGTCGCCGTGGAGACGTTGATCACCACCGGCCTGGTGCATGTGGCCGGCGAGGTGACGACGAAGGCGTACGCCGACATCCCCAATCTCGTCCGCAACAAGATCCTGGACATCGGCTACGACTCGTCCAAGAAGGGCTTCGACGGCGCTTCCTGTGGCGTCTCGGTGTCCATCGGCGCGCAGTCCCCGGACATCGCCCAGGGTGTCGACACCGCGTACGAGAACCGCGTCGAGGGCGATGACGACGAGCTGGACAAGCAGGGCGCCGGCGACCAGGGCCTGATGTTCGGCTACGCCTGCGACGAGACCCCGGAGCTGATGCCGCTCCCGATCAACCTCGCGCACCGGCTCTCCCGCCGTCTCTCCGAGGTCCGCAAGAACGGCACCATTCCTTACCTCCGTCCCGACGGCAAGACCCAGGTCACCATCGAGTACGACGGCCACAAGGCCGTCCGCCTCGACACCGTCGTGGTCTCCTCGCAGCACGCCAGCGACATCGACCTCGACTCGCTCCTGGCACCCGACATCCGCGAGTTCGTCGTCGAGCACGTCCTCAACCAGCTCGTCGAGGACGGCATCAAGCTGGACACCGACGGCTACCGCCTGCTGGTCAACCCGACCGGGCGCTTCGAGATCGGCGGCCCGATGGGTGACGCCGGCCTCACCGGCCGCAAGATCATCATCGACACCTACGGCGGCATGGCCCGCCACGGTGGCGGCGCCTTCTCCGGCAAGGACCCGTCCAAGGTCGACCGTTCGGCCGCCTACGCGATGCGCTGGGTCGCCAAGAACGTCGTCGCCGCCGGCCTCGCGGCCCGCTGCGAGGTCCAGGTCGCGTACGCGATCGGCAAGGCCGAGCCGGTCGGTCTCTTCGTCGAGACCTTCGGCACGGCCACCGTCGACACGGACAAGATCGAACAGGCCATCGCCGAGGTCTTCGACCTCCGCCCGGCCGCGATCATCCGCGACCTCAACCTGCTCCGCCCCATCTACGCGGAGACCGCCGCCTACGGCCACTTCGGCCGTGAGCTGGAGGACTTCACCTGGGAGCGCACGGACCGGGTGGAGGCGCTGAAGAAGGCTGCGGGGCTGTAAGTCCCCCCGCACGCCACTCGCTGTGAGCACGGCCCCGGACCGCTTGGCGGTCCGGGGCCGTCGGCTGTCCACAGGGCGCCGCGCGCTGTCGGTGCCGTCTGCTAAGACTTGATGCTGTGAGCAGGGAGAACGGGCGACCGGAGGCGGGGGCGGCGGGTGCGGGCGAGCAGTTGGCCCTCATCCGGGAGGCCGTGCGGGAGACCAAGGCGGAGCGGGCGAAGCCGCGGACGTGGCGGGGGGCCGAGCTGGCCGCCGGGCTGCCGGTGGCGCGGGTGCTGGTCGACAAGGGGCTGGTGCACCTCGACCGGTATTTCGACTACGCGGTGCCCGCGGCGATGGATGCCGAGGCGCAGCCCGGGGTGCGGGTGCGGGTGCGGTTCGGGGCGGGCGAGAAGGGCGGCCGCCGTGAGGGCGGCAAGCTGGTCAGCGGGTACATCGTCGAGCGGGCCGCGGAGAGCGACTACCGGGGGGTGCTCGCCCCGATCGCGCAGGTGCTGTCGTCCGAGCGGGTGCTGACGCCCGAGCTGCTGGGGCTGTGCCGGGCGGTGGCGGACCGCTATGCCGGGACGCTCGCCGATGTGGTGCAGCTGGCGGTGCCGCCGCGGCGGGCCCGGGCGGAGGCCAAGCCGTCGCCTGCGCCACTGCCGCCCAACGCGCCGCCGGAGCCCGGTAGTTGGGAGCGGTACGGAGCAGGACCCGGGTTCCTGGCGGCGCTGACGCGGGGGGACGCGCCGCGCGCGGTGTGGACGGCGCTGCCCGGGGCGACCTGGCCCGGGGAGCTGGCGCGGGCGGCGGCCGCGGCGCTGGCGGGCGGGCGTGGTGCGCTGGTGGTGGTGCCGGACGGGCGCGCCGCGGCGCGGGTGGACGCGGCGCTCGGCGAGCTGATCGGGGAGGGCCGGCATGTGCTGCTGGCCGCCGATGCCGGGCCCGAGGAGCGCTATCGCCGCTGGCTGGCGGTCAGCCGTGGTGCGGTGCGCGCCGTGGTCGGGACCCGGGCGGCGATGTTCGCGCCGGTTGCCGACCTGGGGCTGGTCGCCCTGTGGGACGACGGGGACGCCAGCCACAGTGATCCGCATGCCCCTCAGCCGCATGCCCGCGAGGTCCTCATCCAGCGGTCGGTCAACGAGCGCGCCGGGTTTCTGCTGGGCGGGCTGAGCTGCACGGTCGAGGCGGCCCAGCTGGTCGAGACGGGCTGGGCGCGCCCGCTGGCCGCCGAGCGCGAGCAGGTGCGGGCCGCGGCGCCCCTGGTGCGTACGGTCAGCGACGGTGACGAGGCGCGGGATGCCGCCGCGCGCGCCGCCCGGCTGCCGTCGATGGCCTGGCAGGTGGTGCGCGAGGGCCTCAAGCACGGACCGGTGCTCGTCCAGGTGCCGCGCCGCGGATATGCGCCCCGGCTGGCCTGCGAACGGTGCCGTACCCCCGCGCGCTGCCGGGCCTGCGCGGGTCCGCTGGAGTCACAGGAGGCGGGGGAGCTGGCTTGTGCCTGGTGCGGCCGTCCGGAGCCGGACTGGCACTGTGCCGAGTGCGGCGGCGCGCGGCTGCGGGCCCAGATCGTGGGGGCGCGGCGGACGGCGGAGGAGCTGGGCCGGGTGTTTCCCTCGGTCCCGGTGCGCACCTCGGGGCGTGATCATGTGCTGGTCACGGTTCCGGGTGCCCCCGCGCTCGTGGTGAGCACCCCGGGCGCCGAGCCGGTGGCCGAGGAGGGCGGATACGCGGCGGCGCTGCTGCTGGACGGCTGGGCGCTGCTGGGGCGGCCGGATCTGCGGGCGGGGGAGGAGGCGCTGCGCCGCTGGCTGGGCGCCGCCGCGCTGGTCCGTGGCCAGGCGGAGGGCGGCACCGTCGCGGTGATCGCGGAACCGACGCTGCGGCCGGTGCAGGCGCTGGTGCGCTGGGATCCGGTCGGCCATGCGGTCCGCGAGCTGGCCGAGCGGGCCGAGCTGGGTTTCCCTCCGGTGTCCCGGATGGCTTCCGTGGCCGGCCGCGCCGAGGATGTCGTCGAGCTGCTGCGGGACGCCGAACTCCCGGCGGACGCCGAGGTGTTGGGGCCCGTACCGCTGCCGGTGCCGGACCCCGGCCGCCCGCGCCGGCCGGGTGACCCTCCGCCCGGCGAGCAGTGGGAACGTGCACTGGTACGCGTCCGTCCCGGCCAGGGCGCGGCCCTCGCCGCGGCGCTCAAGGCCGCCCGCGCGGCCCGGCTGGTCAAGCGGGAGGGGGAGGCCGTACGGGTCCGGATCGATCCGCCCGATCTGGGGTGAGGGCCGATGAGCGGGGCGGCGGGTGAGGGCCGGGGTGGCGGGCGAAGCCGGGCGGTCGTGGAGCCGGCGGGGGCGTCGTCCGGCCCGGGGGAGTCCGCCGCACCGCGGTGAGAGAGGCGCGGGCGCTCCGGCCGTGGCACCGTCGCCGGGAGCCGGGAGCCGGGAGCCGGGAGCCGGGAGCCGGGAGCCGGGAGCCGGGAGCCGGGAGCCGGGAGCCGGGAGCCGGGAGCCGGGAGCCGGGAGCCGGGGGGAGCCCGGAGCGGGAGCCGGGATGTACGGAGCCGGGACGGGACGCCCGGGTGATGCACGGAGACGAAGCGGGACGCCCGGGTGATGACGTGACGGCATGTCGCCCTTCGGTCTCCGGACATGGCGCCGCCCCGGGACCGATGTCAGTGGGTGGTCCCAGGGCGTTGGCGAGCGACGGGGGAGCGGTGGGCGCTCGGTGCCGGGGTGGTTCAGCCGTTGCGGGGGCCGGGGAAGGCGCCCGGGCGGGCCGGCTCGTCGCGGGAGACCGCGGAGGGCTGGGCGGGCATGGAGCGGGCGGCCGGGACGGCCGCGGAACCGGGCAGGCCCGCGGCCATGGTCACCGCGCGGGTCGCGGCGGCGGCATCGGACGAACGCACCGTCGGCTCACCGCCGTTGGTCTCCGCGCTGGGCTGTGCGGCGGCTCTGCGGGCACCGTAACGGCGGTGCACCGCCTGTTTGGTGACGCCGAGTGCCGAGCCCACCGCGTCCCAGGAGAATCCCAGCGAACGGTCGAAATCGACCGCGGCCGTGACGAGTGTTTCGACGCTGTCCCGTAGTTCCTGGGCGAGGCGCACCGTCGGGGCGGGGGCGCGTCCGTAGACGACGAAGCCCGCGGAGGGCCCCGTGCGCCGCGGCCGGTAGACGTTGCCGAGCTGCGCGGTCAGCGTGCGCAGGGCGTCCACCTGCCGGCGCACCCGCTCGATGTCCCGCACCAGGAGATGCAGGCTGGCGCGCGCCTGGGCGTCGTGGGTTGCGTGGTCGGCCATGAGCAAGCCTCTCGAACCGGCGTGGAAAAGGAAGGGTGAAAGCGAGCGGGCCGCCAAAGCGGCCCGGTCGGGTCAATGCTGTTTGACCAACGCGACAGCAGCGGCTCTGGTCACGGTATGGGGGCGCACGAGCTTCCGTACGAGGCGCGGGAAATATTGCACGCCCCCCGGATCCACCACCCATGGCCTGGGACGGGACCCATAGACTGGTGTGTCGTTCCGTTGCGTGTGAGAGGTAGTTCGCCACCCATGAGGCTTGTCTTCGCCGGCACCCCCGAGGTTGCCGTACCCGCCCTCGATGCCCTGATCGCCTCGGACCGGCACGAGGTCGTGGCCGTCGTCACCCGGCCCGACGCGCCGGCCGGACGCGGCCGGAAGCTGGTCGCCAGCCCGGTGGCGGAGCGTGCGGAGGAGGCGGGCATCGAGGTGCTCAAGCCCGTCAAGCCGCGCGACGAGGACTTTCTGGCCCGGCTGCGGGAGATCGCGCCGGACTGCTGCCCGGTGGTCGCCTATGGTGCGCTGCTGCCGAAGTCCGCGCTCGACATTCCCGCCAAGGGGTGGGTCAATCTGCACTTCTCGCTGCTGCCCGCATGGCGGGGCGCGGCGCCCGTGCAGCATGCGGTGCTGGCGGGGGACGAGGTGACCGGCGCCTCGACGTTCCAGATCGAGACCGGACTGGACTCCGGCCCGGTATTCGGGGTGCTGACCGAGGAGGTCCGGCCGACGGACACCAGCGGCGATCTGCTCACCCGGCTGGCGTTCGCCGGTTCCGGGCTGCTCGTGGCGACGATGGACGGCATCGAGGACGGCACGCTGGAGGCGGTGCCGCAGCCGGCCGAGGGCGTCACGCTCGCGCCGAAGATCGAGGTCGAGGACGCCAAGGTGGACTGGACGGCGCCCGCGCTGCGGGTCGACCGGGTGATCCGCGGTTGTGCGCCCGCGCCCGGGGCCTGGACGGTGTTCCGCGGTGAGCGCCTCAAGCTGATGTCGGCCGCCTCCGCCGCGGGCCACACCGAGCCGTCGCCGGCGCCCGGCGAACTCGCCGTCACGAAGAAGGCGGTGTACGTCGGCACCGGCAGTCATCCTGTCGAACTCGTCTGGGTCCAGCCGCAGGGCAAGAAGCCCATGAAGGCGGCGGACTGGGCGCGCGGGGTGCGTATCGAGGGCGGGGAACGGCTGGGGGACTGAGCCCCGGCCGCCGGAATTCGCCCCCGGAGCCGCCCCTGTCCCGGGGCCTGTTGCCGCCGGGCGGCGGCCCGGTCCGCCGTCCGGCCTCCCGCGCGCTCCGGCCGCGCGCCCGCGTAGGCTGGGACGGACCCCTCATCTCGTACCCGGAGCACCTTTTCTGTGAGTCAGCAGCCGCGTCGCCGCCCCAGCAAGCCCTATCGCCGCCCGCAGAAGGACCCGGTCAGGATCCTCGCGTTCGAGGCGTTGCGGGCCGTCGACGAGCGGGACGCGTACGCGAATCTCGTGCTGCCGCCGTTGCTGCGCAAGGCGCGTGAGGGCGGCGACTTCGATGCCCGGGACGCGGCGCTGGCGACGGAGTTGGTCTACGGGTCGCTGCGGCGGCAGGGGACGTATGACGCGATCATCGCGCAGTGCGTGGACCGCCCGCTGCGGGAGGTGGACCCGCCGGTCCTGGACGTGCTGACCCTCGGGGCGCACCAGTTGCTCGGCACCAGGATTCCGACCCATGCCGCGGTGAGTGCCAGCGTCGAGCTGGCGCGGGTGGTGCTGGGCGACGGGCGGGCGAAGTTCGTCAACGCGGTGCTGCGCAAGATCGCGGCCCATGACCTGGACGGCTGGCTGGAGCGGGTCGCCCCGGAGTACGACGAGGACCCCGAGGACCACCTCGGCATCGTGCATGCGCACCCCCGCTGGATCGTCTCGGCGCTGTGGGACGCGCTCGGCGGCGGCCGGGCCGGCATCGAGGACCTGCTGGAGGCGGACAACGAACGCCCCGAGGTGACGTTGGTGGCCCGGCCCGGCCGGTCCACCGCCGAGGAACTGCTGGCGGTGGTGGGCGAGGACAGCGCGCTGCCCGGGCGCTGGTCCCCGTATGCGGTACGGCTCGCGGAAGGCGGCGAGCCGGGCGCCCTGGACCCGGTCCGCGAGGGGCGCGCCGGGGTGCAGGACGAGGGCAGCCAGCTCGTCGCCCTCGCGCTGGCGAACGCGCCCGTGGAGGGCCCCGACCGCGCCTGGCTCGACGGCTGTGCGGGCCCCGGCGGCAAGGCGGCGCTGCTGGCGGCGCTCGCGGCGCAGCGTGGTGCCGCCCTGCTGGCGTCGGAGAAGCAGCCGCACCGCGCACGTCTGGTGGCACGGGCGCTGGAGGGCAACCCCGGCCCGTACGCGGTCATCGCCGCCGACGGCACCCGCCCCGCCTGGCAGCCCGCCGCCTTCGACCGGGTCCTGGTGGACGTGCCGTGCACCGGCCTGGGCGCGCTGCGCCGGCGGCCGGAGGCGCGCTGGCGGCGTCGTCCCGAGGACCTGGACGGGTTCGCCCCGCTCCAGCGCGAGCTGCTGCGGCAGGCACTCGCAGCGGTGCGGGTCGGCGGTGTCGTCGGCTATGCGACCTGCTCGCCGCATCCCGCCGAGACCCGGGCCGTGGTGGACGACGTCCTCAAGGGGCGGGGCGGCGAGCCGGTGCAGGTGGAGTGGGTCGACGCCCGGCCCCTGATGCCCGGCGTACCGGCCCTGGGCGACGGCCCGGACGTCCAGCTGTGGCCGCATCTGCACGGCACGGACGCGATGTATCTGGCGCTGCTGCGACGGACGGGCTGAGCGCGGCGGGCCGCGGCCGCCGGCAGCGTCACGCGGCGGTCGACGGCTCCCGTCGCCGGCCGCCGCAACGCGCCGCCGGATCGCGCCTGAGCCCCCTCCGGCATCCGTCCCGGTCCCGTTCCGTCCCGCCTGCCTCCGCCCCCGGCCCGCACGCCATACTGGGGGCATGGCCTTGATCAACCCCAGCATCCTGTCCGCAGACTTCGCCCGCCTCGCCGAGGAGGCGCGGGCCGTCAAGGGCGCCGACTGGCTGCACGTCGACGTCATGGACAACCACTTCGTCCCGAATCTCACCCTGGGCGTGCCGGTGGTCGAGTCGCTGAGCAAGGCGACCGACACCCCCCTCGATCTGCATCTGATGATCGAGGACCCGGACCGCTGGGCGCCGCAGTACATCGAGGCCGGGGCCGGTTCGGTGACCTTCCATGTGGAGGCGGCGGCCGCGCCGGTGCGGCTGGCGCGGGAGATCCGGGCCAAGGGCGCACGGGCATCGATGGCGCTGAAGCCGGCCACGCCGATCGAGCCGTACGAGGATCTGCTCCCCGAGCTCGACATGCTGCTGATCATGACCGTGGAGCCCGGCTTCGGCGGTCAGGCGTTCCTGGACATCATGCTTCCGAAGATCCGCCGCACCCGTGAGCTGATCTCCCGGCACGGTCTGGAGCTGGCGCTCCAGGTGGACGGCGGGGTCTCGGCGGAGACCATCGAACGGTGCGCGGAGGCGGGCGCCGATGTGTTCGTGGCGGGCTCCGCGGTGTACGGCGCGGACGACCCGGCGAAGGCGGTCCGGGACCTGCGCGAGAAGGCCGAGACGGCGACCGCGGCAGCGGGCTGGGGCTGCCTGCACTGACGGCGGCCGGCGGGGACGGGCGGGCGGTCCGTCTGATTCACGCCACGGAAATCCGTCCGTGGCGGGGCCGTGCCGCCCGTTGTACGTGGCGCAACCCAGCGTTCACGAGGTCGGGGCGGTCGTGGTCCCCGTTGCCGCCGGGTTTCTGAAAGGATGAGCAAAGACTCGATCAGATGCGCAAAAGGGGAGAATTTCGTGGTAGCCAGCCGCCCACAGTCCGGAATGGGCCCTGCCGAGCTGGTGCAGGCCGCGGCCATGGCCCGCCGTTTCTATCTTGAGAACAAGTCGAAGATCCAGATCGCGGAGGAATTCGGCGTCAGCCGGTTCAAGGTCGCGCGGGTGCTGGAGACCGCCCTGGAGCGCGATCTCGTACGGATCGAGATCCGGGTGCCCTCCGAGCTGGACGCCGAACGCTCCGACGCCCTGCGGGCCCGCTACGGCCTGCGGCACGCGGTGGTCGTCGAGTCCCCCGCGGACGCTCCCCCCGCCTTCGGCGGCCAGACCCCGCCCGATGACGCCGCCGACCCCGAGAACCTCGGCGAGGTCGCGGCCGACCTCCTCGGCGAGCTGGTCACCGAGGGCGATGTGCTCGGGCTGGCCTGGGGCCGGTCGACCATTCACATGGCGGCCGCGCTGCACCACCTCCCGCCGTGCACCGTCGTGCAGTTGACCGGTGTCTACGACGCGGGCACCGCCGACCGCGGGTCGGTCGAGGCGGTGCGCCGTGCGGCCGATGTCGCCGGCGGCGAGGCGCACCCGATCTATGCGCCGATGCTGCTGCCCGACTCGGCGACCGCCGAGGCGCTGCGCCGCCAGACCGGTATCGCCCGCGCCTTCGACTACTTCGACAAGGTCACCGTGGCCTGTGTCTCCATCGGTTCCTGGGAGCCGGGCGTCTCCACCGTCTACGACATGCTCTCGGAGCAGGAGCGGGAGCACTACGCCTCGCTGGGTGCGGCCGCCGAGATGTCGGCGCACCTCTTCGACACCGAGGGACGGCGGATCGGCCGGGACCTCGGCGAGCGGTGCATCACCGTCGAGGCGGACCGGCTGCGCCGCATCCCGGAGGTCGTCGCCATCGCCGGTGGCCGGCGCAAGGCCGACGCGATCGGCGCGGTCCTGCGCTCCGGGCTGGTGACGAGCCTGGTCACGGACACCGCCGCCGCCGACCATCTGCTGCTGGAGACCGGCCCCGGCCCGCGCCCCGCACTGGACCGGGCGGACCCTGACGGGGCGTGACCTCCGCCGCAGCGTGACCCGGCGCGGGGGACAGCGGGCGTCCGCCCGCGGCCCCGCCCCCGGGCGCCCCGGACGCCGTCATCGACGAGCAGCCCGCGCAGCCCTGTGACAGCATCGGCGCATGGTGATCCGCTCCGTCCCGCGCCGTGCCGCCGCTGTCCTCGGCACGCTGCTCGCCGGGCTGCTCCTCGTACTGGCCGGGTGTGCCACGGGCGGTGGCGACGCCGGGAGTTCACCCGGATCGGGGCGGTCCACCGCCACGGCCGTCGCCGAGGCGCCGAGCTCCACCCGCGTACCGGACTGGGCGCAGGGCATGCCGGTCGTCCCGGTCGGCGCGCTGCCCTCCCAGGCGCGGGACACCCTCCGGCTCATCGACGCCGGCGGGCCCTTTCCGTACGCGCAGGACGGGACCGTCTTCGGCAACCGCGAGCGGCTGCTGCCCCGTCAGCCGCACGGCCACTACCACGAGTACACGGTCCGCACGCCCGGCTCGCCGGACCGCGGCGCCCGCCGGCTCGTCACCGGCCGGAGCCATGAGACCTACTACACCGACGACCACTACCGGACCTTCAAGGCGGTGCTCCGATGACGGGTTCTGTGCCCCGGCCGCTCGCGGCGGTGCTCGACGGCAGTACGCCCCCGGGAGTGCTGCCGTGGCCCGCGGAGCGCTCGGTGGCGGAGGCGCTCGCCGCCGCGCGGGACGCCGGCTGGACGGCCGGGGCCCTGGACCTGGAGGGGGTCGTGGACAAGGCCGCCTTCATGGAGGGGTGCGTGCGCGCGCTGCGGCTGCCGGACTGGTTCGGCCGCAACTGGGACGCGCTCGCCGACTGCCTCACCGATCTGTCCTGGTGCCCCGCCGACCGAGGCCGGCTGCTCGTCCTGACGGGCTGGCAGGGCTATGCGGCCGCGGCGCCGGACGAGTGGAGCATCGTCGAGGGCGTCCTGGCCGATGCGGTGGGTTACTGGCGCGACACGGACACCGGCCTGGCCGTGATCATGGCCAGGGGGCGGGACCGGCAGGGCGTGTAGCGCCGCCGTACCCGGCCTGACCGGCGGCGATGCCGGACGGTCCGCCGTCCGCGCGGAGCGCCCCGTCCCGGCGTGGCCACGTCAGCTGCCACGGTGCCGTTTGGCGGATCGCACACATGGCCGGGGCATGGCTCGGATTATCACATGACCCCTGGTCAGGGCCCGTATCCTGGCCATATGCGATTCCTGAATCCGAAGAACGGCGCGCTCGAAGAGAGTTCTTCGGTGCCCTACGACCTGACCTACGACGATGTGTTCATGGTGCCCGGCCGCTCCGCCGTGGGCTCCCGCCAGGGAGTGGACCTCTCCTCGCACGACGGGACCGGTACCACCATCCCGCTCGTGGTCGCCAACATGACGGCGATCGCCGGCCGCCGGATGGCCGAGACCGTTGCCCGCCGTGGTGGCCTGGTCGTCATTCCGCAGGACATTCCGCTCGACGTCGTCACCGAGGTCGTGACCTGGGTCAAGCGCCGTCATCTGGTTCTGGACACGCCGATCGTGCTGTCCCCGGTCGCGACCGTGGCCGACGCCCTGGCGCTGCTGCCCAAGCGGGCGCACGGCGCGGGCATCGTCGTCGACGGCGGCCGTCCGGTCGGCGTCGTCACCGAGCACGACCTGGCCGGTGTGGACCGCTTCACCCAGGTGGCCGAGGTCATGTCCAGGGACCTGCTCGTCCTGGACGCGGACATCGATCCGCGGGAGGCCTTCAACCGCCTCGACGCCGCCAACCGCAAGCTCGCGCCCGCCGTCGACGCGGACGGCATGCTGGTCGGCATCCTCACCCGCAAGGGCGCGCTCCGCGCCACCCTGTACACCCCCGCCACGGACGCCGACGGCAAGCTGCGGATCGCGGCCGCCGTCGGCATCAACGGCGATGTGGCGGGCCGGGCCAAGGCGCTGCTGGAGGCCGGCGTGGACACCCTCGTGGTGGACACCGCGCACGGCCACCAGGAGTCGATGATCACCGCGGTCAGGGCCGTCCGCGGGCTGGACCCGCAGGTGCCGATCGTGGCGGGCAACATCGTCTCCGCCGAGGGCGTCCGCGATCTGATCGAGGCCGGCGCGGACATCATCAAGGTCGGCGTGGGACCGGGCGCGATGTGCACCACCCGGATGATGACCGGCGTCGGCCGGCCACAGTTCTCCGCGGTCCTGGAGTGCGCCGCCGAGGCCAGGAAGTTCGGCAAGCACGTCTGGGCCGACGGTGGCATCCGGCACCCCCGCGATGTCGCCATGGCACTGGCCGCGGGTGCGTCCAACGTCATGATCGGCTCCTGGTTCGCCGGCACCCTCGAATCGCCCGGCGACCTCCAGCACACCGCCGACGGCCGGCCGTACAAGGAGAGCTTCGGCATGGCCTCCGCGCGTGCGGTGCGCAACCGGACGAGCGACGAGTCGGCCTACGACCGTGCCCGCAAGGGACTCTTCGAGGAGGGCATCTCCACCTCGCGGATGTTCATCGACCCGGTGCGCCCCGGTGTCGAGGACCTGATCGACTCGGTCATCGCGGGTGTCCGCAGCTCCTGCACCTACGCGGGCGCCGCCTCCCTGGCGGAGTTCGCCGAGAAGGCCGTGGTCGGTGTGCAGAGCGCCGCCGGCTACGCCGAGGGCAAGCCGCTGCACGACAGCTGGAACTGACCCGCCACGGGGCCACGCGCAGGCCCCGGCACCGCCGCACACCGGCCCCGCACCGACTCGGTGCGGGGCCGGTCGCATATCCGGAACCCGGTCCCCCGGTCCGTCCCGCTCCGCCGGAACCCGTACGATCGGACCCCGGCGCGCAACGAACGGCCGCCCACCGCATCGGTGCGCAACGATCCTTCGTTGTTGCGCAAAGAACCTGCATTACGGCAGGTCAGCGGCGGGCCGTAAGGTCAAGCGCTGTACGTGGAGTGACGGAGTCCGTCTGCTCGGCGGTCTCCTGCTGCGGCATGCTCCGGCATGCCCTTGTACCGACCGCTGCCGGTCGCCGTCATCCGTACCCGTCATCTGATCGGCAGCGATAAAGGAGCCACCCCAGTGTTGGAGCACGGCGCAGCCCCGCCCGCAGGGCCCTCACCGCCCTCCCCCGGAGGCCTCGGCACCCGGCTGATGCGGCGCAAGCCCGTCGAGCGGCTGGTTGCGGAGGGCGGCAAGGGCGAGGGGGGATCACTCCGCCGCTCGATGGGCATGTGGCAGCTCACCATGATCAGCATCGGTGCCACGCTCGGCACCGGCATCTTCGTGGTCCTCGGCGAGGCCGTCCCGGACGCCGGGCCCGCGGTCATCATCTCCTTCGTCATCGCCGGTATCACCGCCCTGTTCTCCGCGCTGTCCTACGCGGAGCTGGCCGGCACCATCCCGGTCTCCGGATCGTCGTACTCCTACGCCTACGCCACCCTCGGCGAGCTGGTCGCCTGGGTCTGCGGCTGGTGCCTGATACTCGAGTACGGCGTCTCGGTCGCGGCCGTCGCCGTGGGCTGGGGCCAGTATCTGAACGAACTGCTCGACGGCACGCTCGGGTTCACCATCCCGGACGCGCTGTCCCAGCCGCCCGGTGACGGCGGCATCTTCAACCTGCCGGCGCTGCTGGTCGTGCTGCTCGCGATGGTGTTCCTGCTGGGCGGGGCCAAGGAGAGCGCCCGGGCCAACACGATCATGGTCGTCGTCAAGATCATCGCCCTGCTGCTGTTCTGCGGCGTCGCCGTGCAGGGCGTGAAGTCGGGCAACTACGCGAACTTCATGCCGATGGGCATGGCGGGTGTCAGCGCCGCCGGCGCCACCCTGTTCTTCTCGTACATCGGCTTCGACGCCGCCTCCACCGCGGGTGAGGAGGCCAAGAACCCGCAGCGCGACATGCCGCGCGCGATCATGCTCTCGCTGGTGATCGTCACCGCGCTGTACTGCCTGGTCGCGGCCATCGCCGTCGGCGCCATGCCCTGGCAGAAGTTCAAGGGCTCGGAGGCCGCGCTGGCCGGGATCATGAAGGACGTCACCGGCCAGAGCTTCTGGGCCGTGCTGCTCGCCTTCGGCGCGGTCATCGCCATCGCCAGCGTCGTGCTGACCGTGCTCTACGGCCAGACCCGCATCCTGTTCGCGATGTCCCGGGACGGGCTGGTGCCGAAGGTGTTCGCCAAGGTGCACCCCAAGAGCGGTGCGCCGCGCGCCAACACCGTGATCGTCTCGCTGTTCTGCGGGATCCTCGCCGCCGCGGTGCCGCTGGGCGAGCTGGCCGACGCCACCAGCATCGGCACGCTGTTCGCCTTCGCGCTGGTCAATATCGCGGTGATCGTGCTGCGCCGCACCCGGCCCGACATGCCGCGCAGCTTCCGCACCCCGCTCTCGCCGCTCTTCCCGGCGATCGGCTTTCTGCTGTGCCTCTACATGATGGGCAGCCTCGGCGCCGTGACCTGGGTGGTCTTCGGTGTCTGGATGGCCGTGGGCCTTGTGGTCTACTTCGGATACGGCTTGCGCCGCTCCCGATTGGCCACCGCAGAGAAGTGATCCACCCGCAGTGCGACTGAACGATCTCGACGAACGCATCGTCCACGCCCTCGCCGAGGACGCCCGCCGCAGCTATGCCGACATCGGCCAGGAGGTCGGACTGTCCGCGCCGGCCGTCAAACGCCGGGTGGACCGGTTGCGGGCCGACGGCGCGATCACCGGCTTCACGGTACGGGTCGATCCGGCCGCGCTCGGCTGGGAGACCGAGGGGTTCATCGAGCTCTACTGCCGCCGCAACACCTCGCCCGAGGCGATCCACCGCGGCCTGTCGCGCTACCCGGAAGTGGCGTCCGCCTCCACCGTCACCGGTGAGGCGGACGCCGTCGTCCAGGTCTTCGCCTCCGACATGCGGCACTTCGAGCGGGTGCTGGAGCGGATCGCGGGCGAGCCGTTCGTGGAGCGGACGAAGTCCGTCCTGGTGCTCTCGCCGCTGCTGCGGCGCTACAGCTCGGGGGCACCGGGGTAGGGGCTCTCCCGGGCCCTCTCAGGCGTCCGCCCCGAGGTCCGCCGGCACCCGCGGCGGAGTGCCCTGTGTCCAGGCGATACGCAGCGACGAGGCCGCGATCCGCCAGCCCTCCGGGGTCCTGACCAGCTCGCTGTCCGCATGACCTGCCGAGAGGAAGACCCCCTCGGAGCCGTCCGCGAGGACATGGGTGCTCAGCTGGGTGCCGCGGGCGGTGGCCCGGTCGCCGTCGATCTCCAGGACGGCGTTGGCGCCCAGATGCACGGTGCGGTCGAACAGGGCCATCGCGGCGCCGACCCGCGCCAGCAGGGCGCTGCGGCCGTGGACGGTGCCGACGGGCAGCTCGGCGGTGACGTCCTCGGTGTGGAAGGCGCGGGCCCAGGCCTCGTCGAACCTCCCCTCGTCCAGGGAGCGGAGGTAGCGGTCCAGCAGGTCGGTGATCTCCGCCCGGTCCGTCAGGTACTGGAGTTGGCGTTGCATCGCTTCGGTGTCCATGGCGACGATGCTGCTACCTCAAGCGCGCTTCAGGTCAAGGCCGGATCCCGCTCGGCCCGCGAGCCGGTGCGCAGACCGCGCACCACGACGAGGCCCACCACCAGCACCACACCCGCCGCGATCCGGTAGCCCAGTGCCGTGGCATCCGTGAACGCGGCGGCCACCGCGGCACCGCGTCCGGTACCCGAGGCGAAGCGCACGGACAGGACCGTGCCCACCACGGCGACGCCCAGCGCCGCGCCCAACTCCCGTGCCGCGCCCTGGAGTCCGGACCCCATCCCGGAGCGTCCGGCGGGTACGGACGCCACGATCGCATGCGAGAGCGTCGGCATCGCCAGCCCCGCACCGGCCGACATCACCAGGAGAAACACCAGGTAGCGGAGGTAGGGGGTGTGGGCGTCCGTGGTGGAGAGCAGCAGCAGACCGGCCGCGATCAGCGCCAGCCCCGCGCCGGCCGTCCTGGCCTCGCCGGCCCGTTGCGCCCCGCGCATCCCGTACTTCGTCACCGCCATCATCCCGAAGGCCAGCGGCACGAGCGCGCAGCCCGTCTGTAGCGGTGAGTACCCCTTCACGTATTGCAGGAACTGCGCGTTGACGTAGAAGAGCGCGAACATCCCGAAGAAGGTGACGGCGATGCCGATGCTGCCGGCCCGCAGCCGCCGCAGCCGGAACAGCCGGGGGTCCAGCACCGGGTGCGCGGCCCGCAGCCCGTGCCGTACGAACAGCGCGAACACCACCAGCGCCAGGGCGAAGGCGCCGGCCACCGGGACCGAGAGCCAGCCCAGCCCCGGGCCTTCGATGATGCCGAAGAGCAGCGCGGCCGCCCCGAGGACCAGCAGCGCCGAGCCCGGCAGATCGAGCGTCGCGGTCTGCCGGGGAACCCGGGGCGCCGCCTTCGCGACCCAGGCCAGCAGGGCCAGGCCGAGGGGCACATACGCCCAGAACAGCCCCTGCCAGGGCAGGTATTGGAGGATCAGCGCGCCGCCCGCGTTGCCCGCCATCCCGCCGAGGCCGACCGCCGTGCTCCATGCGGCGACGGCCCCGGCCTTGCGGTCGGGCGGGGAGGCGTGCAGCAGGACGGACATGGTCGCCGGGACCAGGAGCGCGGCCCCCGCGCCCGAGAGCGCCCGGCCCGCCAGCAGCACCGGCAGCGTGGTCGCGGGCGCACTCAGCAGCGCGCCCGCGGCGAACACGCCGAGCCCGGTGAGCAGTACGCCCTTGCGGCCCACCCGGTCGCCGAGCGCACCGGCCGGGATCAGCAGCCCCGCGAAGACCAGCACATAGGTGTCGACGATCCACAGCAGCTGGGCGGGGGAGGGGTGCAGTCCGCTCGCGGCGATCTTGGGTATCGCGAGATTCATCGCGGCCACCAACGACTGCGCCACCAGCACACAGGCGCACATCGCGGCCGTCACCGAGCGCCGCCGGGTGAGGGTGCCGAGGAGTGGGGGAGGGGAGTGGGGAGGTGAAGCGGTCGAGGTCATGGCAGGAAGCTAGAGTCCGGGTGAGTTGACCTCAAATGCAAGGGGTGCACTTCATGGTTGCGCGAAACGCAAACATCGACCTCAACCTGCTGACGGCGCTGGATGCCCTGCTCGAAGAAGAGAGCGTGACCGCGGCCGCCGACCGGCTCGGGCTCTCCGGACCGGCCATGAGCCGGGCGCTCGGCCGTATCCGCCGCACCGTCGGCGATCCCGTCCTGGTGCGGGCCGGTCGTCATATGGTGCCGACCCCGCGCGCGTTGGAGATCAGGGCCGAGGTGCGCCGGCTGGTGGAGGCGGCCCATGGAGTGCTGGCCCCGTCCGCGCCGGCCGACCCGGCCGAACTGGCCCGGGTGTTCACCCTCTACGCCAATGACCTCTTCGTCACCGCCCTCGGCCCGCGGCTGGTCGCCCGCGTCGCCGAGGAGGCGCCGCGGGTCGTGCTGCGCTTCCTCGGGGAGAGCCATGTCGATGTGCCGTTGCTGCGGGACGGCGCGGCGGGCCTGGAGCTGGGCGTCATCGACAGCCTGGAGCCGGAGATCCGCAGGGAGGAGCTGTTCGTCGATCACAGTGTCGCGGTGGTGCGCGAGGGGCATCCGCTGACCACCGGAAAACTCACCGCGCGCCGCTTCGCCGCCGCCGCGCACCTGAACTTCTCCCGCCGCGGCCGGCTGACCGGCCCGCTCGACGCGGCGCTCGCCGAACGCGGGCTGCGGCGCACGGTGATCGCCACCGTCCCGACTTTCGCCGCCTCGCTGATGATGGTCCGGGACAGCGACGCGGTCGGCCTGGCCAACGCACGCGCCGCGGCCTCGACGGTCCGCGGGCTGGGGCTGCGCACGCTGCCGATCCCGCTCGAACTGCCCCCGATGACCATGGAGATGGCCTGGCACCCACGCCAGGAGGCCGACGCGGGGCACCGCTGGCTGCGCGGGATGGTGCGGGAGACGGTGCGGGAGGTCCTGCGGGAGCTGCCGCCCGAGGAGGACTGAGCGCGGTCGCCCGGCCGGGGCGGTCGGCTCCCGTATCCGGTCGGCTCCCGTATCCGGTCGGTCCGTTCCGGGCGGGCTCCTGGCCTGGTCGGTCCGTCCCGGTCGGTCCGCTTGTCCGGTCAGTCCGTCCCCGGCGCTCCGCTCGCCGCGCCGAAATCGTCCATGAAGCGGGTGAACAGCCGGGCGAACGCGGCACGGTCGGCGGCCGGCCAGTCCCGGGTCACCCGCGCCACCATGGCCCG
This sequence comes from Streptomyces sp. MCA2, assembly GCF_023544705.1. Classification (NCBI taxonomy): domain Bacteria; kingdom Bacillati; phylum Actinomycetota; class Actinomycetes; order Kitasatosporales; family Streptomycetaceae; genus Streptomyces; species Streptomyces sp. MCA2. The sequence goes on along the minus strand of NZ_JAMJFM010000047.1, from coordinate 8,248 downwards.
CCGGAAGGTGTGCACGGTCTCCAGCAGCTCCCGTCCGTCCGGGGTGACGGCCAGCAGAGTGCGCCGGCCGTCCGTCTGGTCGGCCTCCCGGCGGAGGTGACCGGCTTGCACGGCCGCCGCCACCAGCTTGCTCGCCCGCGGCTGGTCGACCCGGAGCGCATCCGCCACCTCGCGCACCCCGGCCGGTTCCCCGCGCTCCTCGGCGGCCTCGACGACATCCAGCACATCGAACGCGGCGCCCCCCGGCACGGGCGCCCCGGCCTGCCGCTCCGCCCGGCGCGCCAGCGTCCGGCGGGCGGCGCTGCGGCGCAGGGCCACCATGGCGCGCTCGATCGCCGCGACTTCCGCATCGACCTCCCCATCGGTCTTCGCATCGATCGCCGCGTCGACCTCCGCATCGATCGCCGCGACCTCCACATCCGGGTCGCCGGCCGCCCCGTCCCGCTCCGCGTCGTGCATCCGCACTCTCCTCGCGCTCTGCTCGCGCTCGTCCCGCCGCCATAACCCGTTGCCCCGTCGCTCCGGGAGAAGCATACTCAGAAACAGGTACTTGTCATTGTGCATGCATATCTCCTTCCGGAAGGCGCCGCCATGACCACCACCCCGTACAAGCCCATCGGCTACTACCTCAAGGCGCTGGACGCCCTGATCGATGAGGACTTCGCCCGGTCCCTGTCCGCACACGAGCTGACCCGGCGCGACTGGCAGGTGCTCAACAGCCTCGCCCTCCAGGGCCCGCTCACCCGGCAGACGCTGGGCCGCCTCCTCAGGCCCTTCTGGGAGCCGGGCGCGCGCACCCTCTACGAGATCGTCCACGCCCTGGCCGATCGGGGCCGAATCACCGCCGACGGTGACACCCTCGCGCTCACCACGGCCGGCCGGCGGGCCCACGCCGAGGCCGCCTCCCTGGTCGACGTCAGCCGCGCCCGTCTGCTGCGAGGGCTCACCGAGGACGACTACGTCCGTACCGTCGCCGTCCTCGACCGGATGACGGCCAACATGGCGTCCGGACGCTGACGAACGGCCCGACGTGCACCGGAGCCGGGTGTGCACCGGAGCCCACGCCTGTACCGGACCCGCACGTGCGTCGGCCCCGGACGTGCATCCGTAGCCCGGCGTGCACGGTCCCGGGGCAGCTCCGGCAGCGGGGCGCAACGAATCACCGCACAGTCCCTTGAACGCGCAACGAATCGTCCGTCGGCGCGCAACGGTGGCGCCTTGTCCGGAATCGTCGGCGGCCCGTACCGTCAATGCGTCCACCCGCACCGTCCCGCCGAGGGGTCCCATGACGTCGCTGCACACCGCCCTGCTCCAGAGTTCGGGCCGGCCCGGCGATGTCGCGCACAACCTGCGGATCCTCGACGACGCGGCGCGCGAGGCGGCGGCGACCGGCGCCGGGCTGCTCGCCTGCCCCGAGCTGTTCCTGACCGGCTACGCGATCGGCGGCGACGTCCACCGCCTCGCCGAGACCGCCGACGGCGACAGCGCACAGGCCATCGGGAAGATCGCCGCCGAGCACGGCATCGCGGTGCTCTACGGCTACCCCGAGCGCGCCGCGCAGGACGAGCCCGACAGCGCCGCGGTCTACAACGCGGCGCAGCTCATCGGCCCGGAGGGCGAGCGTCTCGCGAACTACCGCAAGACCCACCTCTTCGGCTGCTTCGAGCACGAATGGTTCACCCCAGGGGAGCAGGCCGTCGTCCAGGCCGAGCTGGCCGGCCTCCGGATCGGCCTGCTGATCTGCTACGACGTGGAGTTCCCGGAGAACGTCCGGGCCCATGCGCTGGCCGGCACCGATCTCCTGCTGGTCCCCACCGCGCAGATGCACCCCTTCCAGTTCGTCGCCGAGTCCGTCATCCCGGTCCGCGCCTTCGAGAACCAGATGTACGTCGCGTACGTCAACCGGGTCGGCGCCGAGGGCGAGTTCGAGTTCGTGGGCCTCAGCTGCCTGGCCGGTCCGGACGGTGTCGTCCGTACCCGTGCCGGCCGTACCGAGCAGCTGGTGCGGGCCGATGTCGACGCCGCCTTCCTGAAGGAATCCCGGGCGGACAACCCCTATCTGCACGACCGCCGGCCGGAGCTGTACGGCCCGCTGACATGAACTGACCCCCCGACCCCCCCTCTGATCCGCCGCAGGCCGCCCGCCCGGTCCGCGCTGCCCTGCCTGCTGTGCCCTGTCTGCAAGGAGTCCGTCCCCGATGACGTCCACGGTGCCCACCGCCGCCCACCACGCGGATGTCCAGCCGCCGATCACCATGTTCGGCCCGGACTTCCCGTACGCCTATGACGACTTCCTCGCCCACCCGGCGGGCCTCGGCCAGATCCCCGCGATCGAGCACGGCAAGGAGGTCGCGGTCATCGGCGGCGGCCTCTCCGGCATCGTCACCGCCTACGAGCTGATGAAGATGGGCCTCAAGCCCGTCGTCTACGAGGCCGACCAGATAGGCGGCCGGCTGCGCACGGTCGGCTTCGAGGGCACCTCGTCCGACGCCGCGGGTCTGACCGCCGAGATGGGCGCGATGCGCTTCCCGCCGTCCTCGACGGCGCTCCAGCACTACATCGACCTGGTGGGCCTCACGACCACGCCGTTCCCCAACCCGCTGGCGGCGGACACCCCGTCGACCGTGGTCGACCTCAAGGGCGAATCGCACTACGCCCGGACGGTCGATGACCTCCCCGAGGTCTACCACCAGGTCATGGACGCGTGGAACGCCTGCCTGGAGGAGGGCGCGGACTTCTCCGACATGAACCGGGCGATCCGCGAGCGCGATGTCCCGCGCATCCGCGAGATCTGGTCCCGGCTCGTCGAGAAGCTCGACAACCAGACCTTCTACGGCTACCTCTGCGACTCGACGGCCTTCAAGTCCTTCCGGCACCGCGAGATCTTCGGCCAGGTCGGCTTCGGCACCGGCGGCTGGGACACCGACTTCCCCAACTCCATCCTGGAGATCCTGCGGGTCGTCTACACCGAGGCCGACGACCACCACCGCGGCATCGTCGGCGGCAGCCAGCAGCTGCCGCTGCGCCTGTGGGAGCGGGAACCGGCGAAGATCGTGCACTGGGCGCCGGGCACCTCGCTCTCGTCGCTGCACGACGGTGCGCCCCGTCCCGCGGTGACCCGTCTGCACCGCACCGCCGGCAACCGCATCACGGTGACCGACGCCGACGGCGACATCCGCACCTACGAGGCCGCCGTCTTCACCGCGCAGTCCTGGATGCTGCTGAGCAAGATCGCGTGTGACGACTCGCTGTTCCCCATCGACCACTGGACGGCGATGGAGCGCACCCACTACATGGAGTCCAGCAAGCTCTTCGTGCCCGTCGACCGGCCGTTCTGGCTCGACAAGGACGAGGACACCGGCCGGGACGTCATGTCGATGACGCTGACCGACCGGATGACCCGCGGTACCTATCTGCTCGACAACGGACCGGACGAGCCCGCCGTCATCTGCCTCTCCTACACCTGGTGCGACGACAGCCTGAAGTGGCTGCCGCTGAACGCCAACGAGCGGATGGAGGTCATGCTGAAGTCGCTGTCGGAGATCTATCCGAAGGTCGACATCCGCAAGCACATCATCGGCAACCCGGTCACCGTGTCCTGGGAGAACGAGCCCTACTTCATGGGCGCCTTCAAGGCGAACCTGCCCGGCCACTACCGCTACCAGCGGCGCCTGTTCACGCACTTCATGCAGGACCGGCTCCCCGAGGACAAGCGGGGCCTGTTCCTCGCGGGCGACGACATCTCCTGGACCGCGGGCTGGGCCGAGGGCGCCGTGCAGACCGCACTGAACGCGGTGTGGGGCGTGATGCACCACTTCGGCGGTGCGACGGACGCCACCAACCCGGGCCCGGGCGACGTCTACGACGAGATCGCCCCGGTCGAACTGCCCGAGGACTAGGGAGAGGCACCTCGTAGGGGCCCGCTCGGGGCGGCGCGCCCCGGGGAGGACGGGGCCCGGCATCGCATCGCCGGGCCCCTCCGCCACGGCCTGGCCGCCCCCCCCAGGACCGCCGGCCTCCCCGTCCTGCCGCCTTCCCCGGCCCGCCGGCCTCTAGATCCCGGCCGCCCGCGCCGCCGTATACACCTCCGCGGCAACGTCCTTCAGCTCCTCGGCATCCCGGGTCCCGCCCTGTAGATCGATGAGGATCTCCTGCGGACCCACCGCGGCATGGGCGGCCAGATCCGCCACGATCTGCTCGACGCCGCCCTGGAAGGGCTTGCGGTCCCGGCCCTCGTACGGCTTCGCCGTGTGCTGGGCGTTCACCCGCAGCACACCGGCCACCGGCTCCTTGCGCCCCCGCTCGGCGGCCAGGTCCTGAAGCCGCTGCCACTGGGTGGCGAGGGCCTCGGCGCCCATGCCGATCGGCATCCAGCCGTCCGCCCGGTCGACCAGACGGCGCAGTGCGCGCGGACTGTTGGCGGGCAGCAGGATCGGGATCGGCCGCTTCGGCTTGGGGCCGACCACGGACGGGGCGATGGTCGTCCACTCGCCTTCGTACGCCACCGGGTCCGGGCCCCACACCGCGTGGCAGACGTCGATCAGTTCGTCCAGGACCTTGCCGCGCTGCTCGAACGGGGCGACGGAAGCGGCCGCGTACTCGTCCAGCGACCAGCCCGTGCCGAATCCCGCGACCACCCGGCCGCCGCTCGCCGCGTCCAGCGAGGCGAGGGTGCGGGCCAGCTGGAAGGGGATGTGCAGCGGGGCGATCAGCACACTCGTGCCGAGCCGCGCCCGCCGCGTGGCGGCCGCGGCCAGGGCCAGGGTGACCAGCGGGTCGGCCACCGAGCGGTAGGCGTCGGGCCAGGGGAGGCCCGGGATGCCGTACAGCCCCTGGGAGGCGGGCTCGGGGAACAGGATCCGCTCGAAGACCCAGAGGCTCTCGTAACCGGTCTCCTCCGCGGCCCGCGCCACGTCGGGGACGTCGCGTCCGATGTCGTACTGCCGCATCTGCGGAAGGCCCAGACCGAGCCGAATGGCCATAGCTGCACTCCTCACTGTCGGCCCCCTCGGTCAACGTACCGCCGGAACAAGGGAGTTCCGGGGGACCGCCGCGGCCCGGCGGCCGGGCCGGCCGCCAGGATCAGCCGGGCAGCGGAGTCAGCAGCATCCGCCCGACCAGGCCCACCCCGGCGTCCAGTCGCTCGGTGAGTTCCTCGGTGACATCCGGCAGCCGGCGTACGCTCCACAGCGCCCTGGCCGCCGCCCAGGCGCCGTCCCTGGCCTTGTCCAGACTCCACGACCCGATCAGATGCGTCAGCGGATCGGCGACATCCAGGACATCGGGGCCGGGCATCAGCCGCTCGCGGATCCCCTCCTCCAGGCTCGTCAGCACCCCGCCGACCCGGTCGAAATCGGTCTCCAGCGCGGCCGGTTCGCACTCCAGCGCCCGGCAGGTGTCCAGCACCGCCAGCGCCAGATCGTGGCCGATGTGTGCGTTGATCCCGGCCAGCGCGAACTGAAGCGGATGCACCCCGGGGTGGCGGCGGAGCTGGAAGAGCGGACGCCAGCAGGCCGGTGGCCGCAGCCCGGCGGCCGTGGCATCCACCGCGTCGAAGTACCGCCGTGCGAAACGGAGGTCCAGCTCGCCCGCGGCCGCCGGGTCCTGGAAGGCGCCGTCCCCGATGCGCCGCGCCACGGCTTCGGTGACGGCCAGATAGACCCCGTTGAAGACGGCCACCCCGTCCTCGGCCGGCAGCGCCGCGGTCAGCGCCCGCATCCGGGCCAGCACCTCCACCACCCCCGCGGCGCCTGCCGATCCCGTGCTGTCGGGGGGCCGGGCGGTGCATCCTCCGGCCAGTTGGCCCGGCCACACCCGGCCGTCATTACGCTGAGTCGTTGTCATCCACTCAGCGTGACAGTGCGATGCCGGAAAATGCGGTGTGCCGGTGGCCGTTGACCGGAACGGGGTAATGAGCGGCGCGCCCCGTTGTGGTCCGCGCCGCTCCGCCTCCGGGCCCCACTCGGCCTTCGGGCCCCGCTCCGCCTCCGGGCCCCGCCGGCCGCCGCGCGGTCAGTCCTCGTCGTACGACGAGGTGCCCTCGTCCAGCAGCGGCGGCTGCGGCTTGAGGTGCGCGGGGGCCAGCGCGCGCAGCGCGTGATAGCCGGTGAGCACCACGATCGTGCCCAGGGCGATACCGCTCAGTTCGAAGTTGTCGCTGATCCGCAGGCTCACCCCGCCGACGCCGATGATGACGCCCGCGGCGACCGGTACGAGATGGAGCGGATTGCGCAGGTCCACCTTGTTGTTCACCCAGATCTGGGCGCCGAGCAGACCGATCATGCCGTACAGGATGACGGTGATGCCGCCCAGCACCCCGCCGGGAATCGCGGCGACGATGGCACCGAACTTCGGGCACAGGCCGAAGAGCAGGGCGAAACCGGCGGCCGCCCAGTAGGCGGCGGTCGAGTAGACGCGGGTCGCCGCCATCACACCGATGTTCTCGGAGTACGTGGTGTTGGGCGGGCCGCCGAGGGCGGTGGAGAGCACCGAGGCCGCGCCGTCGGCGGAGATCGCGGTGCCGAGCTCGTCGTCCAGCGGGTCGCCGGTCATCTCGCCGACCGCCTTGACGTGTCCGGCGTTCTCCGCGACCAGGGCGATCACGACGGGCAGCGCGACCAGGATCGCCGACCACTGGAAGCTGGGTCCGTGGAAGTGCGGCAGACCGATCCAGTCGGCCTTGCCGACGGCGGAGAAGTCCAGCCGCCAGTGGTCGGTGACCTTCCCCGCGCCGTTCAGCGAGTGGATCATCCCGAAGGCCCGGTCGAAGATCCAGGAGACGGCATAGCCGAAGACCAGCCCGAGGAAGATCGCGATACGCGACCAGAAGCCGCGCAGACAGACCACGGCGAACCCGGTGAACAGCATGGTCAGCAGCGCTACCCACTGGTCCTGGGGCCAGTACGTACTCGCCGTCACCGGCGCCAGGTTGAAGCCGATCAGCATCACCACGGCGCCGGTGACCACCGGCGGCATCGCGGCATGGATGATCCGGGCGCCGAACCGCTGGACGGCGACGCCCACGAGGAAGAGCGCGACCCCGACGACCAGAACCGCTCCGGTGACGGTCGCGCTGGTGCCGCCCTGCGCCCGGATCACGGCGGCCACTCCGACGAACGAGAGCGAACAGCCCAGATACGAGGGGATCCGGCCGCGGGTGGCCAGCAGGAAGATGACCGTCGCCACGCCGGACATCATGATCGCGAGGTTCGGGTCCAGTCCCATCAGCACCGGAGCGACAAAACTCGCGCCGAACATCGCGACGACATGCTGCGCGCCCAGGCCCACGGTGCGCGGCCACGACAGCCGCTCATCCGGTCTGACCACTGCCCCAGGGGCCGGGTTGCGCCCGTCGCCATGCACGGTCCAGCGCACGCCGAGGCCCATGACTGCTCCACTTCTTCACACGGTGATGACCGGGCAATGTTAGTGCGGGGTAAATCCGCTTCATCCCGGTGTGTTCCGGTTCGTGGTCGCTATGTCCTCGGTCACTGAGCCCGGCCGCTGCTCCCTGGCCGACGGCTCATGGCCCTCACGCCCCGCATCCCGGCGGCCAAAGCATTCTAAGCATCCGCTTACGATGGCTCCGGATCGTCACACAAGAACCACCAACTCCACCAGCACCACCCACGTCACCAGCACTACCCACGTCACCAGCGCCATCCGCATCAACAGCGCCGGCCGGCGCACCCCGACCCCAGGAGCACCACCCGTGAGCGTCGAAACCCTCCAGACCGCCACCGTCCCGTACGGCGAACTGGTCCCCGTCACCGTCCACTTCGACGACCTCGACGCGCTCGGCATGCTCCACAACTCCCGCTACCCGCTGCTGGTCGAACGCGCCTGGGCGGAGTACTGGCACGGACAGGGCTTCGACTTCGACGGCGACTGGGCCGCCGCGGGTGATATGTGCAACGTCATCAAGGAGATGCACGTCTCCTACGAGCGTTCGGTCACCCGCCCCGGCCGCTACGCGGCGCACCTGTGGGTCGCACGCCTCGGCCGCACCGGCCTCACCTACGGCTTCCGGCTCTGCTCGGCCGACGGCACCGAGACCTACGCCCACGGCCACCGGGTGCTGGTCCGCGTCGACGCGCAGACGCTGCGCCCCACACCGTGGTCCGACCGCGCCCGGAGCGTCGCCGCCCAGCTCCTGCGCCCGGAGGAGACGGACGCGGGCACGGAGGCGGACGCGGCCTGAACGGCGGCGGACGCCGCGGCCTGAGCCGTCGGCGGGGGAGCGGCCGGG